>JAUNPJ010000044.1 GCA_030536755.1 Eubacteriales bacterium
CTATAGGCGGCGCAGCCAAACAAGAAAATCAACAGGTTGCCTGCACAAGCGGAGAGATCGCACTTGATGCGGAAAGCCTCCCCTGTGCAAATGGCTGTTCGGAAGCTCCAAGCCAAACCCTGCCGTTTGAAAGTGTTCCGTTGACCAGGAAAGTGGTGCACATACGATTCGACAAACAGGAATTCATATATGTTATTTGTTAGGGAATGATAAGAACTTTGGGGGAAAAATAAGCAATCAGATAGATTTGTGAATAATCTACAAAATACGGCACGCTGAAAAAGTTATCAACAAGATGTGAACAACTTATCCAGAAAAGTTATCCACATTTCAACACGTTATAAAGCCCGTAAATATAAGTTATGCACTGATTTATCCACATTATCCACAAAAGTTACACACTTTTTTGTGATTTACATAACGAAGAAAAAGAACATATGTTTTGGATAGATTTGATAAATTGACAGGAATGGAGACTTTTTTTGTAAAATAGCTTGACAGAATTATCGTCGAATAGAGGGGAAAAAACAAGTGAATTTTCAGAAATTTTAAATAAAAAACACGCAGCGTCATGCGGTTGAACACATGACACTGCGTGTTTTTGAGCTTCAAATGTCTGTTTGGTCTAGCGTTTCTTTTTTGCTTCCTGCTGGCGTTTGATGACCTTCAGGCGGGTGAATTCCTCGCGCTCTTTTTCTTCCAGAGCTTCGGAGATTTCCTTGGTGAGTGCCTCGTACCTTGGAATGGTGATGTTCTGCAGGGCGTTGGCACGTTTCTGGGTCTTTTTGATGTTGGTTGCCAGCCGGATGGCGGCATTTTCTACCATGGAAAGCTCGATAGAAAGCTGCTTTACTTTTTCAAAGGCTGCCTTGGCTTCGTCCAGGCTGGACTTGCCGCTGTAATATGCGTAGGTGGGACGTGCCGGTGTATCATCGTATTCCACAAGGGGAATCTCTGTGCCCATGACACTTCGTGTCTTAATACGGATGGAGTTTTCCACAGGGACTGTGTAGGAAATCTCCTGCACCAGCGAAATACCCATTTCCAGATTGGCCCTCTGAAGAGCGCTGTAAGCCTTTCGAAAGGTCTCGTCAATCTGTGACTGTATATCCTTGGCCTCGTCGATCAGTTCCATCATTTCGCGGATAAGAATGTTACGTTTCTTGTCCATCAGCTCGTAACCCTGGCGGGAGAGCTGCAGAGAGTTTTTGGCCAGGATAAGATTACCTTTGGTAGGGAAGGTATTCGGATCCATTAAATCACCTCACTGGCGGGTTTGTAATATTTATCAAGTATCTTCGTGTCGATTCGGTCTAATTCTTCTTTTGGCATCATACCGAGAAGCTCCCAGCCTTTGTCAAGCGTTTCGAGGATGCTTCGGTTTTCTGTCTCACCCTGACCGACGAAGGTTTTTTCAAAAGCCTTGCCAAATTCCAGATATTTTTTATCCAGAGGAGAAAGCTCATCCTCACCGATAACGGAGGCAAGTGCTCTGGCGTCTCCAACCTTTGCGTAGCAGGAGAAGAGCTGGTTGGCAAGAGCCTGATGATCCTCGCGTGTGTAGCCCTCGCCGATTCCGTCCTTCATCAGACGGGACAGAGACGGCAGAACGTTGATCGGCGGGTAGATGCCCTGGCCGAACAGAGAACGGTCCAGTACGATCTGACCTTCGGTGATGTAACCGGTCAGGTCAGGGATTGGATGTGTGATGTCATCGTTTGGCATGGTCAGAATCGGAATCTGTGTCACAGAACCGGTTCCGCCTGCGACGATTCCGGCACGCTCATACAGGGTAGCAAGCTCACTGTAGAGATAACCCGGATAACCTTTACGGGAAGGAATCTCACCCTTGGAGGAGGAGACCTCTCGCATCGCCTCACAGAAGGAGGTGATATCCGTCAGGATAACGAGAATATGCATGCCTTTTTCAAATGCCAGATATTCAGCGGCAGTCAGTGCCATACGCGGTGTGATCAGACGCTCCACAACCGGGTCATTGGCAAGGTTCAGGTACATCACTACGTGATCGGAAACACCGCTTTCCTCGAAGGTACGGCGGAAAAATTCAGCTACATCGTACTTGACACCCATGGCAGCAAACACGATTGCGAACTTTTCATCGGACCCTTCGCCCAGAGAAGCCTGCTGAACAATCTGTGCAGCCAGCTTGTCGTGCGGAAGACCATTTCCGGAGAAAATCGGAAGCTTCTGACCTCGAATCAGGGTAGTCAGACCGTCAATGGCGGAAATACCGGTGTTGATATAGTTACGCGGATACTCTCTGGATATTGGATTCAGAGGCAGTCCGTTGATGTTGACTTTCATCTCGGGAACAATTTCCCCAAGACCGTCAATCGGCTGACCGATCCCGTTGAAGGTACGTCCCAGAATTTCCGGAGATAAATCTGCCTCCATCGGGTGGCCGGTCAGTCTTGTATGTGTATTCATCAGGGACATATTTTCTGTTCCCTCAAATACCTGAATCACTGCTTTTTCCTCGTAGATTTCGATGATACGGCCAATCTTTCGTGTGCCGTCATCCATACGAAATTCCACGATTTCATCAAAAGCCGCATTTTTAACGCCTTCCAGAACTACCAGAGGGCCGTTGATTTCGCTTAGTCCTAAATATTCAATTGCCATTGTTAAGCCCTCCTTCTAACCATTTCTTTCCATTACGTTGTCATAAAATTCGTCGATGGCCTTGCGGTAGTCGTCAAATTTTTCCAGTTCATTGTTGGCTACGTCGTATTTGATCGCAATGATTTTTTCAAAAATCTTGTCTTCCTTTAAGACGGACATCGGCATACCTTTGGCAATCAGATCCTGCGCGCGTTCATGCAGATACAAGATGGTTTCCATCATCAGGAACTGTTTCTGCATCGGTACACAGGTATCCTCTTTGTGGAATGCGTTCTGCTGTAAAAATCCAAGGCGGATCACACGTGCAATTTCCAGAATCAATTTCTGGTCATCCGGAAGTACATCGCTTCCGATCAGTTTGACAATCTCCATCAGAGAAGTTTCCTGATTCAAAAGTGCTACGATCTGGCTTCTGTCGGCCAGGAATTTTGGAGATACATGCTCGCGGAACCATGGTGCCAGGTCGTCGGCATATTCGCTGTAACTGTTGTTCCAGTTGATTGCCGGGAAATGGCGGGCGTAAGCAAGTGCTTTGTCGAGTCCCCAGAAGCAGCGGACAAATCGCTTCGTGTTCTGGGTAACGGGTTCGGAGAAGTCACCGCCCTGCGGGGATACGGCGCCAATGATAGATACAGAGCCTTCGGTGCCATTCAGATTCAGCATCATGCCGGCACGCTCATAGAAAGCGGATAGCTTCGATGCCAGATAAGCCGGGAAACCTTCCTCGGCAGGCATTTCCTCCAGACGTCCGGACAGCTCACGCAGAGCCTCTGCCCAACGGGAAGTGGAATCAGCCATGATCGCGACGTCATAGCCCATGTCGCGGTAATATTCTGCAAGCGTGATTCCTGTGTAAATCGATGCCTCACGGGCTGCAACCGGCATGTTGGAGGTGTTGGCGATCAGCGTGGTACGCTCCATCATCAAGTTGCCGGATTTCGGGTCGATCAGCTTGCTGAAGTCTTCGAGGACCTCTGTCATCTCATTGCCTCGCTCACCGCATCCGATATAAATAACGATGTCCGCGTCAGACCACTTTGCGATCTGATGCTGCGTCATAGTTTTTCCGGTACCGAATCCTCCAGGAATGGCGGCTGTTCCGCCCTTGGCGATCGGAAACAGTGTATCAAGGATACGCTGTCCGGTGATCAGCGGAATGCTGGCAGCGTAACGCTGGTTGGTCGGACGTGGAACACGGATTGGCCATTTCTGTGCCAGTTTGATCTCGTGAGTCGTTCCGTCCGGAGCCTCTACAACGCAGATGGTATCGGTTACGGTGTACTGTCCGTCGGGAACAACACTTTTTACAATACCATCGATGTATGGTGGAATCATGGATTTGTGAACGATAGATTTTGTTTCCGGCACTTCTGCGATGATCGTGCCGGGGTGCACTTCCTGTCCCTCCTGGATGACGATATGGGCATCCCATTTTCTGTGAACATCGAGAGATTCCACATGGACACCGCGGGAGATGTATTTGCCGGATTCTTTCGCAATTTCTTCCAGTGGTCTCTGGATGCCGTCAAAAATATTGTGGATGATACCAGGCCCCAGCATAACGGAAACGGCATCGCCCGTAGCAGTAACGGTCTCACCCGGTTTTAATCCTGTTGTCTCTTCGTATACCTGAATGGTGGTACGTTCCTTGTTTAGAGAAATGACCTCGCCAACCAGATTTTCCTCACCTACATATACCATTTCTGACATCTTAAAATCAGTCTGTCCCTTGATGTAAATGACTGGTCCGTTGATGCCATAGATTTTTCCTGTTCTATTCATATGTCAGACCTCCGTCAAAGGTAAAATTCTGACGTTCATTCTGGAATGCACCAAGAAATGAGTTGTCTATTAAAATATTTTTCTGGGGGATTCTTGCCTGTATGCCTCCCATGAAATCATGATCGGAAATTTGGATTTTGACGCCTGTAGAAGCAGATAAAGCGGCGGCTTTGGCTGCGTCCTGAGGAGAAAGATAATATTCTGCCTCATCGTTTTCGGCGAATTCTTTTGCCTCTTTGATTTTTGCCTCCAGATAACGGTCGTATTCCGGTGTCTCTTTAAAATCCATCAATAATTTTTTTACTTCTCCGAATAACTGGTCTTTTAATTCATTCTGTTTTTTCGACCAGCTGCGTTTGATATCAAGCTGAGAAGCTGATAATGCTTTGTTGATTGTACGGGATGCCTGGTCAGATTCTGCTTTTAGCAAAAGTGCAGTTTCGTGATCCTTATTCTTTTTGTAAGCATCAAATTGCTGTTCAAGTTCCTGGCGGTAAGCATCAAGACTTGTCTGTGCCTCGGTTTTTGCTTCATTGACAGAAACATCGTAAAAATGCTGCAGTTTTTCTTCAGTTGTCATGTTGTCACCTACCTTATAATTTCAATCCAATGGCTTCGTTTACATAGGATGTAATAAAATCCGGTTTGCGTCCTGTGCCATGTCTGTCAGGTATTTCGATAATCAGAGGAGTCTTGTGATGAAGCTTTACATCGTCGATGATTTCGGGAAATTCTCTTCCGAATTTTTCGGTGAGAAGGATGATACCGATTTCTTTATTGGCGATGGCCTTTTGTAAAGCTTCACGCAGCTCTTCGCGCTGATGGACAACCACACCTTCCACACCGGCAAGTCTCATGCCGGTGTAGGTGTCAATGTTGTCGCTGATCAGATAAATCTGCATTAACCCAGTTTACCAAGAATCATGAAAGAAATAATCAGACCATACAGAGCAATACCTTCGGCAAGACCTACGAAGATAAGAGATTTACCAAGGATAGACTGATCTTCACTGATAGCTCCGAGTGCGGCACTTGCAGCACTTGCAACGGCGATACCACCACCGATACAGGAAAGCCCGGTAACAACTGCAGCCGCGATATATCCGAGGCCGAGAGCGATTCCGGAAGGACCGGCAGCTTCCGTGGCAGCGGATACGTTTGCAGCGCCTGCGAACATGACAGCGATTGCGACAAGCATGGTTCCGAAGAAGAAAAATGCGTTTACGCCGATGGTTGTTTTGTAGCGTCCACGGTTGTGTTCGCCGATGAGATAAACGCCAAATGGAACGATGATGCTCAATACGAGAGCAATTGCCAAAAGAATCTGAATTGTTGTAATCATAATAATATCCTCCTAATTTATGTGTGTTATATAGTGATATCCTGAGCGTATAGTTATGGGGGACGCTTAGGACCATCATACGTGCTTTTATTTTTCGGCTTTCCGATAAAGGAATGGCTGGAATTCACGTCCGGTTCCCTTGTAGAAACGGCTGAAAATTTCGTAGTATTCCAGACGCAGTACCTGAATACCGACAACCAGTCCTTCCATAGCGGTAACGAACAGATTTCCGAGAATGACCACTATGATATTCGGGTTTCCGCTCTCTGCACCTGCCAGCATCAGAACAACTTCCATCATGGCCGCATGGCTGACAGCAAACGCACCGATACGGACAAAGGAAAGGGTGTTTGAAAAATAACTCAGCAGTACTTCGAATAATTCAAAGAATCCCTGTACAAAGAACATTCCTTTTTGCTTTGGCATAATTTCTGATTTTTTCTCTACCAGTCGGGTAAGAGGTTCCTTCAGGAAAATGACGAGCAAAGGAATCACAAACATAATCACAAGTACGGCAGTTCCTGGAAGTGCATGTCCGGTCATGTAGAGAACGACAACCGCAGCTACAGCTCCGTAGAAGACAAGCCCTGCCAGTGCATTGGTATCAAAGAAGATATCCTCGACGCTGTGGGATTTTCGGCCGTTGATGATGTGGAACACCATACAGATCAAAATAATACACATACCAAAAGCGATGGATATGATAAATACAGTATTCAGTTTTCCGACAAATGGAACGGTCGACATATGTTCCACGGGTCTTAGCCACAAAGCGGGCAGTACGTCTTCAAAGCCGAAGATACTTCCGAACATGAAGCCGAAGAAAACAGAGAAAATACCAGCGGTGCCGATGATGCCTGCCAGATCCATTTTCTTAAATTTGTAAAGCAGCATTCCTCCGATAAAGAGTACCAGTCCCTGACCGACATCGCCGAACATGGCACCGAAAATGAAGGAATAAGTGATTGCGACAAACCAGGTGGGATCCATCTCGTTGTAAGCCGGCAGTCCGTACATACGAATGTACATTTCAAAAGGCTTGAAGATTTTTGGATTTTTCAGTTTGGTCGGCGGCTGTTGATAAGGTCTGTGATCCTGATCCTCTAAGATACAGAAGAGACTGTCATCGCCTTCAATATCCTTACGGAATTTTTCTGCATCACTCTCCGGCATCCAGCCGCAGAGAATATAGAACACATCTTTCTCACCTTTTGTGCAGGCGGCAACCTTGCGGACATCAAATCCCATGGACAATGTCTCCACTTTATTTTTCGCTGCAATAATTTTGGCGCGGTTGCTGACTAGAAGTTCTCCCTGCTGGCGTTTGTTTTCTTCCAGTTCATTTTTTATGTTCTGGATTTCATTGCTTAGAAGCTTACAGGATTCATCCGGAGTACCTTTCATGTCGCTCGGAATCCGGAAACGCTCAAAATGCATCGATGAGAAAACAGCATCGATTTTGTGTGCCTGCTGTCTGGGAACAAAATAAATGCCCCATACATATTCCTCATCAATATGGCACCGGAAAAATAAGGTGTCCATATTTTGATAAATATAGTTTTCAAATTTTGAGTAATAAGATTTTTCAATGCGCCCAAAGCGATACTTCAGAAAACGAAAATCCAAAATAGTAGGAATATCGTAATTCAGTTCTCGGAAAGGCAAAATGAGATTCAGCTTCTCCTGAAGAGCGGCCTTTTTCTCGTTCAGGGCGTTGCGTGTTTCTTCCAGTGCACGGATTTTGGAATCAAAATCTCTGATAAATGTCAGGGAGTCTTCCAATGAAAGTTCCACAGAGGAATCTTCTTTTGGATTATCCAGTCTGTCGTAATAACCAGAAATCACATTCAGAGCGTCCTTATAGGGATTAATCTCAAAGTAAGGAGTCAGATTCTGCATTTGAGTTAATTCCGCCAGGGCGTTCTCCAGGTGTATTTCATATTTTGACAGATATTTTTCAGTCACTCGGTCGATGTCCGCTTTTGGCCCGGTAATGCTAAGAAATTTCATTTTTTCAATCACGTCAATTACCTCCGGGTTTACGCTGTGTGAATATAGTTCATAGTTTCTTCTGGTGACACACCATATCGCACGCATTCAATGGCTGTAGTCAGGCGGTTGACTTCATGAGCCTTCTGATACAGGTAAGAATAAATGATTGCGACGGAATAAGGATCCTTGGAGGATTCCCGTTTGAGTGTATGCCCAAGAAGATAGTTGTAAAATTGTTCCAATGTGGAAGTACTCAGGTTTTCGTAGTGAGTACCATAATAAGTTCTTGCAAGAATCTGTTTGAAATCATCCATATCGGACGATTCTACCAAAGCGGTGATTTCCTGCTTTTTCAGTTTATAGTTGACAGGAATCAGCAGAGAATAGATTTCGACAGGTTCCATTTTATAGTATTGCTTGGAACGCTGAATCCATTGCAGATTCAGAAGGTCAAATTTGTAACCGTAAGCTTTTGTGATTTCGGCCAGGTCATTGCCCGAAAAAAGCTTTTTCTTTTCCTTCCATATAAGATTGAAGTAATAGAGATCCAGCGCCATACCATAGTCAAAAAGAGACTTGTTTTCCCGATTGGAGACTCCGGCGAGCGGGACATAGTATTCGCTGCCCTTCATACACGCAATCAGTTCCTCGATGGTCGTACACGATGCCATTTCCTGAATATTCAGTCTGGAGTGTTTCTGATAAAACTTCAGGTAAACAGAGAAATCAATCGAAACATCCCGGTGATCAAAAATGCAGCGCATACATTCTTTGATCAGGAAAATCTCGTAGCGTTTGAAATAAAGCGTTAGAAAGGTTCTCTGTTCTGAATTTGCAAAATGGTAAATCTTTGTGTAGTTTTCAAAGACTGATTTTTTCAGCAGTTTTTCTACCTCTCCTCTGTGAAGTGTTGATTCATCAACAGAAGCCCACCGTTTCTGATATTCCGGTGTTTTTTTCAGATAGGATACAACATCAGACACTCGGGTCATTTGAGCGATTTGCTGAAATTGTTCGTCTGAGATCAGCTTTGCCTGCATCGCCCGTATTTTGGCGGAAAGGCCGCTGTAGGAAAGAACACTGCCCATATCATCACTTCCTTTCTATGCAAGTTTGTCCGTTGTGTTCAGATTTGCGTAATCTTTTTGAAAATATCCTGAGCAAGCTTTTGGTGGTTTTTCGCATAATAATCGTCAAGACCAGCCATTATATGGGCGGTCTTCTGATTCAAGTCAGCAAGCTGGGATTCTTTACTGTCTTCCAGATTCTTTCTGATTTGAGCAATTTTCGCAGAAGATTCTGTTTCTGTGGCTTCGTCATAATCCTGAATGCGCTTTTTCAGATTTTCCGCCAGGGCCTGTTTTTGCTGTTCCGCATCATTCATGATCTTCTGAGCGGTTGTTTCAATTTCTGATAGCTTTTGAATAACTTCTTCCATTGTGCAGCCTCCTTGTATTATTAGGATAAATAGTAACTGTTCATTAGGTAATATCCTGCTATGAAAATGGTGGACAGTTGCTGATAAATAATAGTATAAGCTGATATTTTTAGGCAAATTGCTTATTTTATTATAATACTACAAAATTTTAAAAAAGCTAGTAAAAAAATTGAAAAACGAATTGTTTTACGTTATCATAAGGGAATTAGCAGACACTTCGGAAAAAAGTGTTTATTATCAAAATATCGAGAGGAAGTATTGCCAATGCGTTTAAGAAATATACCAGGAGCGAAGGAAGTCATTGAAAACAGTCCTTATGTTGTTCATGAGCCACAGAAGCAGAAGGGACAGTGGAGTCATGTATTTGAAAATGATCATCCGATCCACATTGAAGTGGGAATGGGAAAAGGACGTTTTCTGATGGATATGGCCAAGATCCATCCGGAAGTGAATTATGTGGGGATTGAAATGTATGACAGCGTCCTGCTTCGTGCACTGCAAAAGAGAGAAGAATATGAGCAGAACGAAGGAACTCTGACGAATCTTTATTTTATATGCATCGATGCGCGCCTTCTGCCGGAAATCTTTGAGAAGGGTGAGGTCGAGAAGATTTATCTGAACTTTTCCGATCCGTGGCCAAAGGCCCGTCATGCAAAACGCCGCCTCACATCCAGACAGTTTCTGGAAAGATACGACCAGATTCTGGTTCCGGAGGGAAGAGTGGAGTTTAAGACAGACAATAGGGATTTGTTTGCGTTTTCTCTGGAGGAGGTAAAAGAGGCCGGCTGGACTCTGGAAGCATCGACCTTTGATCTGCATCATGACGAGGAACTGCTGAAAGGAAATGTCATGACGGAGTATGAACAGAAATTTTCCTCTATGGGAAATCCAATTCATAAGCTGATTGCCTTGCATCGAATGTAAGCCTGATGGCCGGTGATTTTCTTTGGGAACGCCGGTCATTTTTTCAGCAGATACATATAATAGACACATAGATATAGAAAAAAGGTGTCACTATGAAGCGGAGAGGGAAAGGACTTAAGGTGACCATGAGCCGCCTGACATACGACAATCCTAAGGTCAATAAGCAGATGTTGAACCTGAAAAAGGCTGTGGATGAGGTGAATACAACGCTGGAAGGGTTTAAGAAGAAGCAAAAATAGAAAAAATATAAATTTTTTGAAAAAATATGCTTGACTTTTCCTTCAAGTATCACTATAATAGACAGTGCGTTACAGATAAGGGACGCACAAATAAATAGAAGATGCGCGATTAGCTCAGCTGGCAGAGCACCTGACTCTTAATCAGGGTGTCCAGGGTTCGAACCCCTGATCGCGCACTGAAAGCACTGTTTTGACAGATAAGAGGCTGTTGGGACGGTGCTTTTTTGTTGCCGAAATACCAAAACCCAAAATCAGGAGTATCACTTTTTGCAACTCAATAAAAGAGCTGCAGCTTCCTGATCGGAAGCCGCAGCACATAAGTTTTGAGATACATTAATAAGCTGTCTTAAAAAAGATAGGGTCCAGCCGATAAATATCAGCCTGCATCAGTTTATATTGTGCAGCCAAATGCAGATAATTCTGAGTAACCGAATAATCATAATGGCCAAGCAAAATACGAAGCATTTCAAGATTACCGCCGCCCATGATATACGATGTTGCAAAAGTATGCCGGAGGAGATGCGGATGCAGCCGATCTATCCCGGTCTTAGCTTTCAATCTTGAGAAAAACTGTTTCACCGTATTCACAGTTATAGGATTATCATCACGAATACCAATGAAAAAGAAATCATTCGCCATCTGCTCCGCAGTATCATCACTATAAGAACGATACATAACAGCATACTTATAAAGATTCTGCTTCAGCTTCGGGCACATAAGAACAACTCTTGACTTATAACCCTTTGATACTTCCAGATGCAGGACGTTTTTATCAAAGAGTAAATCACGGAATCTTAAATTTGCCACTTCCGAAGAGCGCAAACCAGCATCCAGCATCAGATGAACAATACAATAATTGCGAAGTCCAAGCTTAGTCTTAAGATTAAAAGTCGCATCAATCTGTTTAACCTCGTCAATATAGAGAGGAATCTTCTGCTCAGCATCCGATTTTGGCAACTTAGGAATCTTGATATTTACGTGCAGATAATCTTCTTCCTGGCAAAATCGAAGAAAAACCTTGACAGCACGACAATATGTATGAATTGTTGTATTCTTAATCAATTCATTCGACTGCGGCGTCACTGGATGATCTTCAAATCGGTGACGCTTACGAAGATATTTCACATACTTAATCAAAATATCATCAGGAAGATCATCTAAAAATGTAATCGTTTGATCACACTCAGTAACGTAATTCAGAAAACGTGTCAGATTTTCCTTATAGTATATTATAGTCTTATCAGCAGAAAACGTATAGCGATCATTAAGAAATAAATCATACGCTTGTTTCAATGTAATAGCCATAAATCCTACTCCTTACAATTCTAAAATAATAAATCTATCATCTGGAATAAAAAGATTATAAAAAACACTCCATTCCTCAAGACATTCAGAAAATACAAAAATAGGAAAACCTTCCTTAGAGATCATTACTTTTCTAAAATACCAAATGTAAGCACCCTCAAAAAATAAACTACCCTCAAGCACTTCCACATAGTATTGTTTGTCTTCGATCAATCTCATAATTCTATCCTTTCTTAATCATCACATTGCAAAAAGAACGATTCTATGCTATCATGACTATAGACAACACCAGTCTCATTATCAACTAACGTATAATCGAGGCATGAAAAATCATCTCTAAGTCCAGACAGTTCTGTTTGAGATAGCTGTCTGGATTTTTTATCTTTATATCTCATAGCTCGTTTAATGTCATTATCATTGAGAGTCATAATTGAATCCATAGCATCCTGAGCAGGAGAATCATTATTAATTCCTTTATTGTAGAATCCTAACATAACCGCCTTATTAACAAGCTGCCGCTTCATAACCTCGGAAGATATACGACGATTGTATTGCCGGATGAATGGAAGATCAGCTTTAGGAACAAGTACATCAACCATTTTTGTACGTCTCAATGCCTTCCAGAATCCGCAGTCATCCCGACGGCTCTTATTTGAATCCCCATTGGGTTCAACAAGTCGAAGAATATTCTTTGTAAGATAATTAGCAATCATATAGTGATTATCAAAGTAATCATAAATACGTTTACATTCCTTCTTATCAGAATTATCTTTGAATGGAATCAAAGGATAAGACTTTGATGCTTTACGCATCGTCTGGAACTCAACATTGACAACAAGATTAACTCGAGGAGTCAGCTGATCAGCAAGCTTGCGAACCTTATCAGTAACATTTAACTGATATTCATTTTTATAGACAATATCCGCAGCCATCTCTCTATAAAATTTATCCTGGCCATACTCAACATAATATTGTAATCGTGCTATATCAAGATAACCCCAATTGCCACGTTTAAAGCATTCTTCATAGCAATACAGGTCGTAACGATTAATCAAGCCATGAAACAACCAAACACGGAAAAAAAATGGTTTATACCCCATTTCAACAACTTCCTTGCTTTTTAAGTATATTCGGACAAAACATTTCTGGCCACGTTTTCCTAAGGCAATGTAATCAATCAGATAATCCTCACTCCCGACCTTCTCCGTATTAAAATGCGCACCTTTAAAACGATCAACACGCATCTTATAGAAATTCTCAATATTAAAAAATTGTTCCGGATTAGACAAATAATTTGAGTGCCAGCAGTAATCTACTCTATTCTCCTGAACAAAATCAATATCAAGATGAAACATATCAGCAATAGCTTTTACATACTCATAAGAACGTTGAAACGAATTATGAACTCCATACATCCAAAGCATGTAGCTCCTAATCTGCACAATCATTTCACATGTTACAGAATCACCTTTCTGACTCTTTGGTACTTTTGGAGCAATAAAAATATGAAATTCTTCAGGCTTCTCAAAGCAGATATTATAAAATCCACTAAATCGCAACGGCAGCATATTCAAATTTCCCAAATCCTCCAAGTAGAACGAAATCATATTTCCATAAGACGCAAGAAGTTCATCTTGCCGTTTTTTCAAGAAGCTCCTGAAAGCAAGAACGTTCTTGTCAATAGTACCTTCCGTAAAATCATTTTTAAATTTGACGGAGTAATAAAAAGTATCAATATTATGCAGGAACTTAGATTTCTTGAAATCAAACCAGTATTTTTGAGTCTCTGCATCCAGTTCCTGATAAATTTTTGTGTCTTTTATTTCTCGTTTTGCAATCAAATCTACACCTCACTTTAGTTTGTTAAAGTTTTTGGGGAAAAGGCGATTTCCCCAAATTTTGTAACACCCATTTTTCCCAGTATTTTCAAGGGATTTCGCACGATTTACTATGTATTTTGAGACCACGTAGTACAAGGACGTGGCGGGGGAGATTTTAACGGTTTTATTGCCTTTTTCCAGCCGTGTGCCTGCCCGCCTACGGCGGTCAGCCCCCCGATCTGGAAAAAAGCCTTCACTGCAATCATGCTGCATTGTTATCATCATCGTTAGCTCCACCGAATAAAATCTGAAAGGCTTCTTCACGCTTGTTCTTCTCCTCAGATGCCTTAAGCTTCATATTGTCGATCTGCTCAAGCGTATCATACAGGGAATAAAGCTCATCACTGGCAACAAACTCCCGGATGAACTTCGCTTTCTTCTTCGTACCGGCAAACATCGACTCATAATCGTCTTTCTCATAATAGTAATTCGTAAACAAGCGATCAGCTCCCAGCACGTTCTTACAGATAATCGTATAGTTCGCAATATCCCTGACCTTTTTTGGAATACGCTCATAGATCTGCGAAGAACAGAGAAACTGCAGGGAAATCTTGCGGTTAAAAGAAAGCAATGCCAGCATCTCCGGAGGGAAGCTCTGCCAATTAGAAGAATCAAATGTTACATGAATTTCATCCAGGGCAATGATGCAGCTTCTTTTTTGCTTCCTTGCTTCATCGGCCAGCTTAATCATGTCAAGCCAGTGATCAATCTGAACATCCTGATGAGCATAATTGAAGTTCGTTCCAATCAGAAGATCAGGGCGTTGTTCCCGACAGCGTTCCATGTGAGCAACCATCGAAAGCGTTTTTCCTTCGCCTGGAAGAGCAACAAACTGGTAGATGCCCCAAAAGCGTTTCTGCTTCGCACGAAGAAAATCCACAAGCATCCAACGAATCAAATCCACATGTTTAGGAAGCTTCTTAGGCTTCAGTAGTAGACGGACAAGCCGCCGGATCTTAAGCCTAGTTTTATACACCGGATAATGTTTAAAATACCACTTCTTTTTCTGCCGAGTAGACATTTTCGGAAAAGATGCAGCCTTATCAAGATATTCATCATACTTTAACATCTCTGTACCTCCTCAGGAACCGGAAGAAAAAGTTGAAAATCATCTTAGAAAAAAACTGCATCACAAAAATAAACACCCCGAAAAAGAAAGCTGTCCCTGCTGGAACACTAATAGCGCAGAAAAACAAGAAAAGCAAGAAGCTGAAAAATGCAGCATAAACAATAAAATCAATGTTGTTAAAAATAAAATTCTTCATAATCACAATCCTTTCTGTATCTCAAAATTAAGCCAGGGCAGCTCTGATCAACAGCTGCAGCTGAGATAAAATGAGATACAATCATGGTATTAAGTCACAGATACGCCGAATAACCCAGTTAGATCCAAACACAGCAACCTTGAACAGCCGCAACCCTATATCAATGCTAATGATATAGAAAATATCTGGAAGAGGAACAATAAAATTGACCTTAGCAAGAAAATCAACCACCGTTTCGATTGCTTCCGGAAGATTCGCAGCCAAAGCAGGGGCGAGGGATAATTCTGGAATCAGTGCCATAAACAAATTCTCAATCAATCCCAAGAAAGCACATATAATATCTGTCATAACATCCCCCTTCCTTAACCGATATGAAACCGGACATCAATATGATGGCGGATGATAAAGTAAACAAACCAAAGCCAAATTGTTGCCCTCAGAAAGAGCCGAAGAGTCAGAAAGATCGTCGCATGGTCCTTGAAATCCAGAAGTACAATAGAGCTATGCGGATAAATCTGCTGGATGAACGGAGGAACATCCATAGTTATTACCGGATATTCATAGCTACTTGAAACACTAATCCCCTGCAGGGGAACAACAAGATCAGTCAAAGGTTTCAATTTCAACGTCCAGACAGCCGGAATAGCAAGTGCTGCTGTCTTAATCGCTGGTACATCAATTGTCAGGAAATCAATAATCAGAGTCGGAATAGAAATAACCAATTCTCCCAGAGCAATCACCTGATCACAAACCAGCGTAGCAGCATCAGCGATAGACTGAATAAATGCTTTCGAAAGAGTGATAATCTCAGCAATTGAATCCACAATTGAACCTACAAAATCCGCAATCGTTGATATAATACCAATTGAACTCAAGATACCAGCAGTTATATCAATGAGATTCTTAAGAGATTCCGCCCATTCCTGAAACCCGGTCATGATTCTATCACCCAATGCTGATATATTCGCTGCCACATTCTCCCGAAAAGTAGTAATTGCGTCTCCAATAGTAGCAATTTTTTCAGACCAAGCTGTCTGCCAGTTATCAATGCCAAGAGCCATATCAGAAAGCTTTTGCGCAATGCCTGGCATAAAATCATCAATTGCCTTCGACATACCAGTCAAAAGAGTCTTAATCCCGATCGCCCAGTCTCCGGCAGCAAAGCCATCAATCAGTAGCTTACACCACTGAGTCATTGCTTCCGTGAATTTCTGTACAATATCCATACTGAAATTCGCCACATTCGTAGAAATAATTTTCAGCAGAGAGAAAATAGCAGCAAGAATAGAAAGCACCGTTCCATCATGCGTAGGCTCTTCATCCGGCGTTGGAGTCGTCGTAACATCTGCATCCGTCCGAACTTGTGCAGCGAGAGCATTATTTACAATATCATTCACATCATCATAAGTAATAGCCGTATCAGAAGTTTTCGCATCGGCAATCTTATCCGAAAGAGTCGTTTCCGTATCCGGAGCAATTGTTAAATCCTTCTCGTCATCAATATCCGCCGCTTTTCCACCATAACCAACTTTCTTCCCTATATTCGTAATATCAATAATATGACTAGGCACTACATTTGATATAATAAATAAATTTGGAGATGGAGAATAAGAACGATCAGAAGTATAATGATCCTCTCTTTTTATAGAATAATCAGAGTTAAAAATATACATATCACAAGAACCACCATCAGATTCATAATACAAACGAGTAGTTGAAATAGAAAGATTTCGAAAACTATTACACAAAAATAATTCAGAAAGTTTTTGACTCGGATAATAAGTATATGTATAATAATTTGATGTAATATACTGCGCTACTGAATCTGGTATCCTCGTATCCACATAAGTATCAACTATCTCCTTGCCATCCCCAGCCAAGAACTCCTTCCAAGTTGTCAAGATGATCTTCGGAATCAGCAACGTCATATCAGTCGCAAACTGCAGATCCTCTTCTATGTTCCTACCCAATTTCGTGAGTTGTATCGCAAATTTCTCTTTCACAGTATCCACATCCGCACTGTTTCCGGTGAGCATCCCAGACATTCCCATAAGAAACTCAATCGCATAATACGGAGCTGCCAGCGGATTCGCCTGCACCTGCACCGGCGGGACAACCACACACCCCGCCCCCAATACCGCCAGGAACAGCACCAGTCCCACCAGAAATCCCGCCATCCCCCTTCTTAACCTCTTCATAGAAACCCTCCTTTCCAAAAGAAAAAGGACTAGGCTTTCTACACCCAGTCCCCAGGCTTATAGCCTTGTGATCAACCTGCAGAGCTGAGCAGGCCTTTAACTTTCTTAATTACATAGTTTGCAGCACCACCAAGTACAGCAACACTAACACCAGCGCCAAGAGCTGCTGTAATAACAGTAGTTCCAGCAGTCTGAAGATCAGTAAATGCACTACCGATTAAAGTTGTAATTGTTTCAGCCATAATAGTTTCTCCTTTCTACATATTGCGTATTGTATCAGTTACAATCCGATAGACGAATCTCATAATAAAGCAGCCAAATACAAGCAGCAACGTGAAAAAGATGCAGATTGTAAAACGGCACGTTGCCTGAGAGTATTCCTCTATCGTTTTCAGAGATGCAACAACTTCTGCAGTCGTAACGGTACTATCTTCCATAGATGTTCCTCCGCTTTCCTCAACAGATACACTTGCATCTTCTGTATTATCAGAACCAGCAGATTCAACCGGATCAGATTCAGTATTATCATCAGTTTGTTGTTGTGCGTTAGGCATGCTGATACTTTGCACCATTACATCATTGTTATCCTGTTCCTCTGATGACTCAACTATAACCTCTTCTGTGTCGCCTAGAGGATAAACAACATCTCCAATATCTTCCACTTGGTTCAAATAATCACCTCATTTCTGTATCTCAATATTCACTCTGATCAATCCCGATCAGCAGCTCCGGAAGATCTCACTTGAGATACATTATTCTTGTATCTCATTTTTCCTGCAGATCAGCGGAAACCAGGTTTGATTTTGAGATACACTATTTCGCAGCCGCTTTATTGCGGAAATCAACATCACAGACATAATCCAAATCAGTTACTTTCAAGACTGGCTTGCCATCAGAGCCGACAGCCATTTCGAAAGTCGCATCATACACCGCAGGAGCTTTTGGCATCTTGTAACGCAGGGAAAGATCAATGGAACATTTCGCACGCTGGTAACCAATTGCTCCGGTTGTTCCCTCAACCGGCTTCAATGTCTCTCCGGATTCACCCCAGAAGAAATAGTTAAGCGTACAGCCAGTGACAGCTTTGCCTTTTTCGTCCACCATGTCATAAGGGTTTGCGTACATCAAAAGAATTCTCATTTTGTTCATAATAGAACCTCCTTGTAATAAAATAGTTCTGCCGCATAAAAGCAAACAGCATTATCATGTTATCTATATATGCCAGCGTCCAAAGCCGCTGAAATATATCACTACTTTTCGCCCTCAGTTCAAGGCTAAGCTTTTTACAGCCTTATGTCTGTAAAAAGCTTAAACTTGAACCTGAAATTTCAAGTTCTTAATTGCATCCATGCCAAATATCACAATATTGCTAACATGATAGTTGACAGTAGTGTGCATGTTGCAGGCGATACTTTGATGGTTTGTAGTTGCACGATGTTCCATCAGCATGATGCTTATGCGTGTACCATTCCGTCACCCCCAAACCCCCTCTGCCCGAACTCCCATAGGGGGCTTTGATTTCTTTGTTCAAAGCCATAAAATATTCTGGAGAAACATATTCGCATGGGGAAGGCGCTGATCGGTAGACAAGCGGAAGGCGCCACTATGTGTCTGCCTTCCACTGCCGGCACAGCTTGGGGACTGCAGCACGCTCATGGTGATGTGCGTCAAGGGCCTTGCGAGTGCGCGAGTGCGCGCACCCTTGACACACATCTCTGGCGTACAGTAATAAGCTGGCCGCTATAAATTTCTATGTGAAGCTTTCAAGTTATCGACCTGCTGAAGGAGTCAAGTAGGGAACGGATAGACTCGTTAAGCTTCTGATATTGAGCTATTCTTTCACACAGCTTCTTTTCCCGATCAGCAATCTGCTGATCAAGGAAGGCAAGACGCTGCTGGAGATCAGCTTCAGACTCCATCGCATACAGCACCATGCTCTCAAATTTCTCATTGAAACCATTGCCTTCCTGACGCTGAATGTATTCATAAACCTGTTCTGTCATCCGAACGGATTTAGCAACACTCTTTTTTGCCATGCTGCACCTCCAGCAAACAACGCCACTCACAACGAGTATCATCATCAAGATCGAGAACAATATGGCCATGCTGGCAACATGGAAAATATGGCATCTCTGGCATGATGCATCTTGTATCTCCTCTATCTTCTCTATCTTCTGTTTTCTCTAAATCTTCTTCCTGTACCAGTGCTGGTTCTTCCTCATCTGGAAGCTCAAGAGACTCCGGATCCGGAAGAGTATCAAGAAGCTGCATAGCTTCCTCGAAGCGACACTCGCTGATCAGAGCGATTGCTTCATTCTCAATTTCTGTTCTGCGATCAATGATTGCCTGGAGAGCTTCCAACTCCGCAATCTTAGCGTCACAGGTCGTTGTTTTCTTCGCTGTTCTTATCATATTATTCTCCCTTCTCACTGAAAAGTCCTCGTATAATAGCCAAGACTTTCAGCACTTAAAAGACTGCAAATAGATTGTTTACGAATCGTTAATTGCCATGCTATAATTAACGATTAATAAAGAAAAAAGGTAACACTTTTTATATATCTAATTATAATCATAAATTTAGAATTAGTCAATAGAAAATAGTTATAAATATAGAATTAATCGGGGCAAATATATGAATTTTACGGAAAGATTACTAAAAATATTAGAAGAAAAACAAATTACGCCATATAAACTATGTAAAGATATTGGCATAGCAAGCAATAGTATAAATAACTGGAAAAAGGGGTCACTTCCTACAATAGACAAATTTACAAAGATAATTCTATATTTAGAAGTAGACCCGTTATATCTTTTAGGAATTGAAAATAACAATCAATACACAGGAAAGCAATTATCCGAAAACGAAAGAGAATTACTAGAGAATTTTGCAAAGCTTCCAGAACGAGAACAAATAAAATTCATCGGAAGAGTAGAAGAAATTGCTAAACAATTTGAATGCAAGGGGAAATCATCAAATACAAAAGTTGGGTAGAAAGGAGACAAAAAACGTGAAAATGAGAGGAGTAGAGCATGAAGATATTACAAAATATGAGAAATATCACAGCTACCAGGACCACATCATAGAAGAACGTGAGAGAAATGTATCTGAATTAAAACTAAAGCTGAGAGAAAAAGACCGTGAAATTGAAAAGCTGAAACAATATATCTACTGGTTAGAAAATAAAGATAAACCAGTCAAAAATAACAAAACAAAGTTACTAAAATTTCTGCTCTTAATAGCAGCAATTATGATTGTATATCCAATCTTGTTAACATTCCTGTTAGAAATGTTTATATAATATTTCTCTTAATCAGGGTGTCCAGGGTTCGAACCCCTGATCGCGCACTGAAAGCACTGTTTTGACAGATAAGAGACTGTTGGGACGGTGCTTTTTTGTTGCGGTGAAATAGTTTTTAAGGAAAAGGACGAGTATCAATCTAAAAATACTTGTCTACAATCTGAGGTCAAAAATATAATATGTATTTTTGACCTCTTTTTTTCGGATATACAGAAAAAATGAAAGAAGGTTATATTTTGGCTATAAAATGCATCAAAAGTGAAGAAGTAAAGTTGTCCGTTTTTCTTTAAAATAAAGCTATCAAAAAGAGAAAACACACATAGAAATAAAATTTTCAGGAGGAAATGGCAGATGAAGATTAAACTTGGAGTCATTGGCTTTGGCGGTATGGGTAAATGGCATGCACAGAATGCACCGAGAGCTGGTGTTGAGATTGCGGGAGTGTGTGACATTGCAGAGGAGAAGCAAAGAGAAGCGGTACAAATGGGGTATAAATTGTATAAAACAGCAGATGAGCTTCTGGCAGATCCGGAAGTAAATACTGTTATTCTTACAGTGCCGAATTATCTGCATAAAGAGATGTGTATCAAAGCTGCAAAGGCAGGGAAAAACGTGATTACGGAGAAACCTGCAGCTATGAATGTACAGGAACTGGATGAGATGGAGGCCGCATGCAGGGAGGCAGGAGTCTTCTTTACTTCTCATCAAAACAGAAGATGGGATAAAGATATGCTGATTGTGAAAAAGGCATATGAGGAGGGCTTGCTTGGCAATATTTTTACAATTGAATCAAAACTGCATTCTGGAAACGGTTATATGCACGAATGGCATCTTTATAAAAAATATGGCGGCGGCATGATTTACGACTGGGGCGTACATTTGATTGATCAGATTTTATTTATGATGCCTGGAGTAAAAGTGAAATCCATTTATGCAGACATTAAAAATGTGCTTCACGAGGAAGTGGATGACTATTTTAAGATTATTATGAAAATGAACAACGGGATTACAGCACATATTGAATTGTCTACGTATATTCTGGAATATCAGCCAAGATGGCTGGCAGCAGGAGACAAAGGTACTCTGATCGTTAAGAATTTTGGTTGTGAAGGAAATATTTATCGTACAGGAAAAATGCTGGAAAAGCTGCCGCCTCAGATTACAGAGACAGAAGCAGGACCAACCAGACAGTTTGCCCCGGTGCCGCCAGGAGGGATTGTAACCGAGCCGCTTCCTGAGGTTGTTACAGATTGGGTTGATTTTTATAAAAATGTAGATGATGTATTAAACGGCAAAGCAGAATCAAAAATCAAGATATCAGAAGTGCGTCGCGTATTATCTGTTATGGAGGCGGCGTGGAAGTCCTCGGAAACAGGAGAAGCGATTTTGTTTGAATAGGAGATTATCATGAAAAAATATGCATTTGGGGTAGATATCGGCGGAACAACAATTAAGATGGGGTTGTTTGAAACGGATGGGACTCTTCTGGATACTTGGGAAATTCCTACTCGAACTCAAGAAGATGGAAAATATATTCTTGGTGATATTGCAGAGGCAATTGGAGATAAATTGCAGGAAAAAAGTATTTCGAGACTGGATGTAGAGGGAATTGGGATGGGAGTTCCCGGACCAGTAGGACCTGATGGAACGGTGTTTAAATGCGTAAATCTTGGATGGGACATTTTCAATGTGGAGTATCGCATGAGTTCTGTTACAGGATTTAAAGTAAAAGCAGCAAATGATGCGAATGTAGCTGCTCTGGGCGAAATGTGGCAGGGCGGCGGCAAAGGATACCAGAACATCGTTATGGTGACGCTGGGAACAGGTGTCGGAGGCGGAGTGATTATCAATGGTCATATTCTGGCAGGAATCAATGGAGCCGCTGGTGAGATTGGACATCTGCCCATGAAAGATGACGAGACAGAATGCTGCGGATGTGGCAAAAAAGGATGTCTGGAGCAGTACGCTTCTGCAACAGGTGTTGTGCGTATGATGAACAAATATCTGCAGGAGAATCAGCAAGACAGTATCCTCCGTTCTGTGGAAAAGATAACTGCCAAGGATGTATTTGATGCTGCGAAAGAAGGAGATAAGGCGGCTCTGGCAGTGGTGGAGCAGTTTGGACAGATACTCGGTAAGGGGCTGGCTGGAATCGCTTGTGTTGTAAATCCGGAAGCTTTTGTAATAGGCGGTGGTATGGCAAAGGCAGGTGAAATTCTTATGGATGCCGTGCGCAGAAGTTATCGGGATTATGCCTTCCATGCAGCAAGAGAAACAGAGTTTAAGGAAGCTACGCTGAGTAATAATGCCGGTATTTACGGTGGCGTGAGATTGGTATTGGAATAAAGAAAAGGAGAAGAGGAATATGAAATTAGGATTTATTACAGCCATTTGTGATGGAATGACTTTTGAAGAGGTCGTGGATTTTGCATCAGAGAATCATCTGGAATGCCTGGAAGTAGCCTGCTGGCCACAGGGCGGTGCACAGAGAAGGTATGCAGGTGTCAGCCATATTGATGTGGTCAATATGAATGAGGAAAAAGCTGCTTACATTAAAGATTACTGTGCAAAGAAGAATGTAGAGATTTCTTCCCTGGCTTATTATCCAAATACACTGGAGCCGGATTTGGAGAAAAGACAAAGCTATATCGCCCATCTTTATAAACTGATTGATGCATCCGCTATGTTGGATGTTCATATGATTACTACATTTGTAGGTCGAGACTCACGAAAAACAGTATCTGAAAATCTGGAAATTGTAAAAGAAGTGTGGCCGCCGATTGTAAAATATGCAGAAGAAAAAGGCGTAAAAATTGCTATTGAAAACTGCCCGATGTTATTTACAGAAGATGAATGGCCGGGAGGTCAGAATCTGATGACAACTCCGGCAAACTGGAGAAGAGTATTTGAGATACTGGATAGCCCGAACTTCGGTATTAACTACGATCCCTCTCATTTTGTATGGCAGCAGATTGACTATATCAAACCATTGTATGAGTTTAAAGATAAGATTTTTCATGTACATTACAAAGACATCAAAGTATATCAGGAAAAGCTGGAAGATGTAGGTGTGATGGCAACTCCGCTGGAGTATATGACACCAAAACTTCCGGGACTTGGAGATGTAGACTGGGGTAAATATGTATCTGCGCTGACTGATATCGGTTATAAAGGTTATACCTGTATTGAAGTAGAAGATAAAGCTTTCGAGGGAAGTCTGGAAGATGCTAAGAAAGCATTGATTCTCAGTGCTAGATATCTGAGAAATTATGTGATTTAATAAAAGACGAAAAAGTAATGTAAAGATAGAGTCGATGGATTCGTTGCATGATGGAAAACGGGGGTAGAAATGCAAGCGCATGAGCTGCCTCCTTTTTTACTTATATGGTGTATAATGTTTTACTAGAAAACATGACACATTGACATGGTAAATAATTCATACTATGATAAATTTGTCAAAATATATTATTGGAGAATAAAACATGGCAAATGATGCAAATAAAGAAAAGTTAAAGATTCGTGTATTAAACGCAACAGAAGAAAGAGAACATTTTCATCAGGACATAGAACTGATCTACATTCTTGAGGGAAGTATGGATGTTTGTATTGCAGACCAGACAACTCATATGCAGGCAGAAGATGTTTTGGTGATCAATGCAAATAAAAAGCACAGCTTTCGGGCTTCAGACAATATTTTGTTTGCCAGTTTGAATATTAATTATCAGCTTGTCAGCGATATTTTTCAGAGTGTTAATGTCATATTTTGGTGCGATTCTACGAAAGGTGCAAATGAACGCTATGAAACGCTGAGAAAAGTGCTGAAACAGCTTCTTAATCATTATCTGAGTACGAGAGGCGGTGTGGCAAACTTTGGACACATTGCCTTGTGTTATCAGGTCCTAGATATTTTATCGGTGAATTTTCTGGTGAGAAGCGCGGACAAAGAGCATATAGCCGAACAGGACAAATTCGATGAAAGAATTGCGCAGATTAATAATTACATCCGTGCGAATTATAACCAGCCGATTAGTCTCAAAGAATTATCGGAGAAATTATTTTTGTCTAACGGATATTTGTCGCGATTTTTTAAGAAAAATTATGGAATGAGCTTCGCAGAGTATCTGACAAATATAAGATTATATCATGCTGTAGATGAACTCCTGTACACGAATACACCGATTACAAGAATTGCCTTTGACTGTGGATTTTCCAATGTAGCCGTTTTTAACAAAGCTTTTAAAAAAGCATATGGAGATACACCTTCGAATGTCAGAAAAAAATCAAAAGAGCAGAATGCAGAACCTGAACAGAATGAAAATGATGTTGTGGTGGAAGAGCGTTTGGAGCAGTTTTTGCGAAAGGATGGCGTGGAGTCTGAGCAGATTGTGGAAAGTCAGACTGTTGAGGGGACTTATTCCGTGCAGAACTGGAAGTTGGCAAATTGTCAGAAAAACCGGACAATCAATATCGGCTCTGCCGCAGATTTGCTGAAATCAGAAGTGCAGGAGCATGTCATTCTTTTAAAGGAGGCACTGGGATTTTCTTATGTCCGTTTCTGGAATATTTTTTCGCAGGAGATGCTGATTGACCTGACAAGAGAGACAGAAGATTATAATTTTTCAAAAATGGATTTAATTCTTGATTTCTTACTGCGTAATGATATCAAACCGCACATTGAACTTGGAATGAAACCGAGGCGGCTGCTTCGCAATGTACAAAGTGCCTTGATTGAGAAAAAAGAAGAACAGAAAGAAATCGGCGAAGATGCATGGAAGAGAGTAATCCATGCGTTTATGCGGCATTTGGCGAGACGTTACACAAGAGAAGAACTGGATTGTTGGCGATTGGAACTCTGGTTTGATGAAAGTGGACGTGACCAGGAAGAAGAAATCCAGAAGTATTTTCGATTATTTAACTGCAGTTATGAAATCGTGAAAAAATACAGCGAGAAGATGGAGTTTGGAGGATGTGGATTCCGAGTAGGCTTTGAAGATGTGGCAGAGCTTATGAAAGAATGGAAAAAGCAGAAGCATCAGCCAGATTTTATTTCCATGCTCTATTATCCGTATGAAAGAGGAGAAATTAATCAGGAAAGATATTCCAAAAGAAGTACCGATGATGATGGAATGATTCATCGTATCGGGGAGGTAAAGACTTTTTTGAAAGAGGCTGGCATGGATGATTGTAAGTTCTATGTAACTGAATGGAATTTGACGATTTCTGACAGAAATTATATGAATGATACCTGCTTTAAAGCAGCGTATATTATTAAGAATCTTTTGGATTGTTACGAATATGTAGATGATATGGCATATTTCCTTGGAAGCGACCGTGTGACAGAGTATTATGATTCTCATAAGATGCTGCATGGAGGATCTGGGGTGATTGCTAAGGATGGTATTTTGAAACCTGCCGGATTTGCGTTTGACTTTTGGAATCAGTTATATCCGTATTATATCGGAAAAGGAAAGAATTATCTGGTAACAACAGATCTTCATAATTCGTATGGCATTATATGTCATAACCAGAAAAGACTGAATTATAATTACTATTTTATTCGTGAGGATGAAGTCCGCAAAGAGCATATCTGGAAATATTTTGAAGACCGGGAAGTGTTAAAACTAAAACTTCACCTTACAGATGTTTTGGACGGTACTTATAAGATTAAGATTTATCGTATCAATGAACAGTGTGGAAGTATATTGAATATCTGGGAAGAAATGGAATACGAAAGTGAATTGTCGCGAAATGATATTAAATATTTTCGAAGAGCATGTGAACCAAAACTTACGATACAAAAATGCGAAGCCAAAGAAGGAACGATACAGCTGAACATCGAGATGGCTGCAAATGAGATTATGTTTATTCGTATGAGGAGATTGATTTAAACGCAATCTCCATATACGATCAAAAATAAATTTACAAACATTGAGGTGTATGATACAATATCATCTCAGGAAAAACAAAAGAATATATGGTAAAATTGGAAACGCACAATCCTCCGGATGATAACGAACAACACATAGAGTAATCAGAAGGAGGGTATTTTTATGCCAAAAAACAAATTTCAAGATGCTGTATTTACACTGATTATGGCTGCGGTTATGGTTTATGGAATGATCGTGTACAACGTAGCCCTTAACATGGGAGGAGTCAGCGGACAAACATTTTTGATCGCACTGAATGAGATACCGATTATGGTGCCGATTGCGTTTGTTTTGGAGTTCTTCGTGGTTGGAAAGATTGCAAGAAGATTGGCGTTTTCCGTCATGAGACCGGATGACAGACCACAGTTTATTACTTATGCAATTTCCATTTGCATCTGCTGCATCATGTGTCCGATCATGAGCCTGATTGCAACGCTTTTATTTAAGGAGACAAAGAGTTTTGCGGTCTGGATACAGACATGGGCAATGAATTTTCCAATGGCAATGCTGTATCAGCTTTTCTATTGCGGACCATTGGTTCGTCTTATTTTCAGAACGATATTCAGAGAAAAGAAACAATGTTAGAATGTAACTGTTCAGTAGGTAATATCCCGCGAGGTGTTTTCATGCATTTTGCATGAAAATCCCGAGACATACAGGCCAAAATCCCATCATCAAAGATGATTTTTCATGGATTTTGGCTCGTATCTGTGAGGGTACTGAACAGATACGTTAGAATAAGCAAAAATAAAAATATCTTTATGAAAATCGGGAATTATCCTGCATTTCGTAAAGATATTTTTTATTGTATAAAATCTTTATAGGATGAAGAGTCAAAATTATACTACATTTTGTTGCCTTTTAAAAATTGGGTAATTTTCAGGATAAAATCAGGTTAAAAAACAATCAAGAATGGGTTTTGTCAAAGAAAGTCAGGAAAGGGAGTCTTTGCTAAAATAAACTTACAAACAAACACACAGAGAGTAAATGAAGGAGGACTAAAAAAATGAGCAAATCAAAAATTGGAGTTATCGGATGTGGAGGAATCGCAAATCAGAAACATTTTCCAGCCTTGAAAAACAATGCAGACTTAAATGAAATCGTGGCATTTTGCGACATTATTGAGGAGAGAGCTGCAAAGGCAGCAAAAGAATTTGGAGCAGAAGGCGCAAAGGTTTACACAGATTACCATGAACTTCTGGAAAATCCGGAGGTAGAGATCGTACATATCTGTACACCAAATGTTTCTCACAGCGAAATCGCAATTGCAGCGTTTGCGGCAAAAAAACATGTATATTGTGAGAAGCCAATGTCTCACAGCACAGAAGAAGCTGAGAAAATGGTAGAGGCATGGAAAAAATCCGGAATGCAGTTTACAGTAGGATATCAGAACCGTTTCCGTCCTGAGGTACAGAATCTTCATGCAGCATGCCAGAAGGGTGAGCTGGGAGAAATCTACTATGGAAAAGCACATGCAGTTCGCAGAAGAGGCGTTCCTACCTGGGGAGTATTTATGGATAAAGAAGCACAGGGCGGCGGTCCTCTGATCGATATCGGAACACATGCACTGGATATTACTTTATGGTGCATGGACAATTATGATATTGACAGCGTTACCGGTTCTGTATTCTACAAACTGGGCAGCCTGCAGCAGGCAACAGAGGGAAATCTGTTTGGACCATGGAATCCGGAGACATATGAAGTAGAAGATTCTGCAATGGGCTTCATCAAGATGAAAAACGGTGCAACAATCAGTCTGGAAGCAAGTTGGGCTCTGAATATTCTGGAGTCAAGAGAGGCATCTACAACTCTTTGCGGAACAGCAGCAGGTGCAGAAATCCATTCTGGTATGAGCTATTCAAAAAATGAACTGATCTACAACAGAGGAAGAAACAATCAGTTAATGGAAGAAACATTATCACCAGTTGGAGGCGTTGCTTACTTCGGAGGCGGCGGTGGAGAAGAAGGCTCTATCGACTGTAGACAGTGGCTTGAGGCAGTTCAGAATGGAACAGAACCACTTGTAAAACCGGAAGAGGCACTGGCAGTAACAAAAATTTTGGATGCAATTTATAAATCTGCAAAAGAAAATAAAGAAATTAAATTCTAAGAAGGAGGCTGTATACAATGGCTTTTGCAATGAGAATGAACTTTGTGGATGTGATCGTAAGTGATAGTCTGAAAAATTATTATGTAAATGGAAAGAAGATGGGATATCAGTTTGATATCCGTTTGAGCTACTATCGTGGCCATTTTCTCTCTGTCATTGATCAGTTCGCTGTAAAAGTAGACGATTTTGAAGTACCGGCAGAAAGAATCAAGTTCTGTATCAATGGAAAAGAGTTCAGTCCGGTAGAGTTTGATAAATGTTACACAGAATTCTGGCAGATTATAGAGCCGGCAACGATTCGAGTGATTTATCCGGGCGGACTGCCGGAAGGTGAGCATAAAGTAGATGTAACCTTATTCTTCCGTTCTCCATATATGCCGATTGGACCAAATCATCAGTATATGCCTGTAGACAGCTGCGGAAGCAAAACGCTTAAAATTACAGATTAGGAGGAGAGAAAAATGGCAAATGTAAAAACTGGTATTACTCTGTTTTCTTTGGGAACCCCGTATCTGAAGGGTGAGCTGGATCTGGAAGGTGTGATCCGCACCGCTGCTGAGTTGGGAGCAGAGGGATATGAAATTGTTGCAAGTCAGATGATTCCAAGTTATCCATATGTATCCGATGAATTTGTAGAATTTATTAATAGCTGTAAAGAAAAATACGGAATTGGACCAATCTGCTATTCTGCAAATATGGATTGTGGTATGCTCAAAGATAGAGATCTGACGGAAGACGAAATGGTAGCGAGAGCGATTACCGATATTATTTCTGCAAATAAACTGGGATGTACAGTGATGCGTGAACAGTTTTTGCTGTCTCCAAATGGTCTTGCAAGAATCGCACCTTATGCAGAGGCTTACAATGTCCGCGTAGGAATCGAGATTCATAACCCGGAAAGCCCGATTACAAAGTCTATTCAGGATTACTTAGAGGTAATTGAAAAGACAGGAAGCAAATATATTGGATTTATTCCGGATTTCGGATGCTTTGCTACAAAACCGAATAAACCATACTGGGATCGTGCACTGGCAGCAGGTGCGACTGTAGAACAGCTTGAAAAATGCGCAAAGCTGCGTTATGACAATGTATCTCAGGAAGAAGCATTTAAGATTATGGGACCGGATCTTGCAAAATGTCCGGTACTTGGAGGAACACTCAGCAGTATGTATGGTTTTGTTCAGTTTAGAAAAGACTGCAAAAAGGAACTGGAAGGTCTGAAGCAAATTATGCCGTATTGCTTTGAAATGCATGGAAAGTGCCATTATGTCGATGAAAATCTCCATGAAGTGTCAATTCCTTATGAAGAAATCATTCCTGTGATTGCAGAATCTGATTATGATGGATTTATTGTAACAGAGTTTGAGGACGAGGGTGGATATGATGCGGTAGAGCAGACAACCCGTCATGTAGCGATGGTGAAAAAATTATTAAATCAGTAAAAGGATGACAACAAAAGAAACAGGCATGTACAGTGCTGGCACACCGTACATGCCAGGAATGAATAAACCATTACCCGATGTTTATTCTAAATCCTGTAATAGATAGTTGTCAAGGTATTTACATATCTGGGAGGAAGAAGATGGAAACAACAAAGAAGTTATCCAAAAAAACGCTTTTGGCGTACGGTATGGGGGACTTTGCAAGTAACCTTTGCTGGACCTTTATTGGAAGTTATTTGAGTGTATTTTATACAGATGTAGTTGGACTTGCACCGGCAATTGCTTCTGCGATTATGCTGATTGCAAAAATCTGGGATGGTGTCAATGATCCGATGTTTGGCGCGATTGCAGAGAGAACCAATACAAAGAAAGGGCGTTTCAGACCATATATTTTCTATGGAGCTCCATTTCTTGCTGTATTTTCCGTACTGGCCTTTACCACACTGGGAACTGGAAAGGGAGCAGTTTTGTGGGCTGGATTTACATATATTGGATGTGGAATGCTTTATACAGTCGTGAATTTGTCTTATGGTTCGTTGTCTACCGTTATGACAACAGATCCGGACGATATTGCACAGTTGAACAGTTGGAGAATGATGGGAACCAACTTAAGTGCAGTATTACTGAATGCGATTACGGCTCCGCTTCTTTTGAAATTTTCTGGTGGTGCTGAGACTTATACAGCAGGTGCTTATACAAAAGTAGCAATTATTTTTGCGATTTGCGCACTTCCATTATTTTATTTCGTATATGCAAATTGTAAAGAGACTATACGTCCTGTGCAGAGAAGCACAAAAGTTTCTGTTGGAACAAGTATAAAGTCTGTGCTTGGAAATAAACCATTGATGTTGATTTTCTTTATTCAGCTGCTTGCAATGACCGCATTTTTTGGCCGTATGGGCGTAGTTATTTATTATCTGATATATAATGTGCAGCGATTTGATCTGATTGCAGCATTTATGTCACTGCCATCCTTGTGTACGGTAATTGGAATCTTCCTTACGAAAAATTATACAGTAAAAATCGGTAAAAAGAAAATGGCCACCATTGGCTATATTGGATCTAGTTTGGCATTGATTTTGATTTACATTGTAGGAAAAACCATGGGATATTCAAATATTCCAATTCTTCTGATTCTTCATTGTGCATATGGCTTTTTCTGCTTCTCCTTCCCGATTCCAATGGCCATGATTCCGGACGCAATCAATTATGCAGAGGATCAGACAGGCGTTCGTTCAGATGGAATTTCTTACGCAACTGTATCGTTATCTACAAAGTTTGGTTCTGCCTTTGGTGTGTCCGGTGCACTGCTGATTATGGGAGCCTTTGGATATGTGGCAAATGCGCAGCAGACCGCTCAGGCACTTGAGGGAATTAATTTAACGACGAATCTGATTTTTGGAATGATGTACTTGCTTTGCCTGATTCCGCTGATGATTTATCCGTTGAATGAGAAACGATGTGCAGAGATTCTGGAAAGTTTGAATCAGAAAAGAGAATCATGATAAGAAATGTGAAAAAAGAAAGGCGGTTTATTCCGCCTTCTTTTATGATATAAAGACCGGACAAGGAACGATTTCGTTTCACAGGTTATTTATTGAAAAATAGTAACTGTTCAGCAGGTAATATCCCGCGAGGTGTTTTCATGCATTTTGCATGAAAATCCCGAGACATACAAGCCAAAATCCCATCATCAAAGATGATTTTTCATGGATTTTGGCTCGTATCTGTGAGGGTACTGAACAGATACGAAAAATAATTTTTTTGGATTATTATATGCATACATAATTATACAAATAACAGTAAGAAGCAATTCAACCACAAGCTGATTTAAAATAACGCCATTAAGTTTAAAAATTGCATCTGCAATGGCAAAAAAATTGAATTCATAACCACGATGAATGCCAAACCTTTATCGCTTTCAGATCGTGTCATCAACTATATAAAATATAAATGCGATAACAAGACTTTGAAAGGCATAGAAAAAGCTGCCTTTTATCTGCATTGCAGTTCAAGACAGCTTCAGCGAATTTTAAATAATTTTGAAAAAGACGGTCTTGTTCAAAAAATTGGCAAGGGAACCTATCGATTACAGGAATAACTTCAGGACAGAAATCCGTCTGTCTTCATAATGTTCGACTTCTTCTTTCCCAATGATTCCTATTGTAATCATGAGTTTTCTTTCCTTAATTTTTTGTGCTTGATTCAACTGCCTGTCTCATGATTTGCGCTGCAGCGTAGCCATTTCCGCTTTGAAGAACAGCAGATGTTGCGAAAAATGCTGCATTATCCAACAGATATGTTTTGATTCTTGCCAGTACACTCTTTGTATTGATTCCTTTTCTGCTTTCTGCCTTTTTTAAAACTAATGTTGTCATTTTATATCCTCCTTGATTTTCATCAGTGCTTAATTTTCTTATATTTTTTTCTTTATAATATCTATTATAATGATATAATTGGAATAAACTAGCTCAATAATTGACGATTTTTACAATGATATTGATATTTTGAAGGAGATATGACCATGACACAAAATGCTTATCATCAGTCCTTAAGACCAACTGGCAATCTTGGAATCCAGACTTCTATGGCTACGTTAGAACATGCACATATTCCCTTACATTGGCACAATGAACTGGAAATTTTGTTTTGTCTCAACGGAAATCCTACCATTCAAATTGGAAACGATACGCTGACGCTTTCGCCCAGAAAACTGATTGTGTTTGATTCACAGGTTGAACACGCCATAGATTCCAGAAATATTTATATGTTTCTATGTATTCATGTAGACAAAAAACGTTTAAACGGATACATTTCCGATATTGATCTGCATAAAATTGATTGCCGTCCGATTTCGTAATATCATGCACAATACCAGTATTATGAACATTTATGCAGTCTTGCTTATCATCTGACAAGAATCAATCTGGATGATTTTTGTACAAAATCTATGGAGACAGATGGTGCTGTTTTGTTGATGCTTTCGCATTTATTTCGATTTTTTTCTGTAAATATACTTCCTGATGTACATGCACAAAGCACCAACAATTTTATTCACGAATCTATCGCTTTTATCAATGAAAACTACATGCATCCAATTACATTGGATATGCTTTCTTCAAAAGCAAATATCAGTAAAGAACATTTTTGCCGGATTTTTAAAAAACACATAGGTAAAACATTTCTTCAATATTTGACGGAGGTTCGTATTTCTCACAGCAGTTATTTATTAACGACAACGAATTTGCCCATTTCCAGAATTATGGAACAATGCGGCTTTACAAATCAAACTCTTTTTAATCGGGCTTTTAAAGAAATTTATCAATGTACGCCCAGAGAAGCACGAAAAATGGGATCGGTGGCTGTTCCAATGTTGTTTCTAAAGCAAAGTATGATACACTAGTGTGCTGACAAATTGATTTCTAAAACAAAATATTCTCAAGTCTGACCCATT
>JAUNPJ010000045.1 GCA_030536755.1 Eubacteriales bacterium
AATTTGCACAGATTGATAACCTTCCACAATCAAAGTGCAGATCTCTCCGCTTGTGCGGGCAGACCTTTGGCAGATTTTCGCAGGTTTGGCGAGCATAGCGATTGCTTTGAAAACACTGTTTGAGCGCAAGGCGCGAGTTCGTTTGAAAAGCAATCCATAGGCGGCGCAGCCAAACAAGAAAATCAACAGGTTGACCGCACAAGCGGAGAGATCGCACTTGATGTGGAAAGTCTCCCCTGTGCAAATAGCTGTTCGGAAGACCAAGCCAACCCCTGCCGTTTGAAAGTGTTCCGTTGACCAGGAAAGTGGTACACATACAACTCAACAAACAGGAATTTTGGTAAAAAATTAGGACAGGTGCCTGTCCTAATTTTTTGACTGTATCATCAGAAGCATGCCTCCCCGGAAGGATACCCGTGCTTCGTCTTCCACGATTTCATTGCTGACCGTCAGTCCGCTGTCGGTATTTTTGAGAAAATGGTTCGTTAATGGATATTTGAACCCTCGCAGCGTCAAATCCGGTACGCAATCTCCCAGTGAAAAGAAAGAAATATAATCACCAAACTGCTCGTTTTTTCGGACTGTAAAGCTCTCCGTCTCCACCGAAATACGGTTGTGCGCATCATAGAGTACTGCATAAATTCCTTGTCTGTTACAGCAGGCAAGAAGCTGAATATTTGCCCAGATGTGATCCATGCGCGTTCCTGTACAGCCCAGAAAAACAACTTCCTGCGCACCCATATCTGCCGCAGCAGAAAGGGCAGACTGTGTATCTGAATCATCTTTTTCAGGTATCAGTCTGCGCATGGGGACATTTTGTTTTTCATAAAAAGCAACCACTTTCAAATCTGCACTGTCGAAATCTCCTACAACCAAATCCACCGGGATTTGATTGCGGTAACAAAATTCCATTCCTTTATCTGCAGCGATAACAGCATCAAAGGATTTCCCCAAGAGGAAATCCTTTGCAAAATCATCATCTATGCTTCCGCCGCTGACAATGACAATTCTCTTTTTCTTAGTTTTCATATTGATCCAATACCTTCCGAACGCTCTTTGCGTTTTCTTCCAGGTCACCTTTGAATACATAAGAACCGGCTACAATCAGATTTGCACCGGCATCAAGTACTGTTGCCAGTGTCTGATCATTGATTCCGCCGTCAACCTGAATATTCACATCCAGACCTTCTTCATCAATCAACGCTTTTAATTCTTTGATTTTTTCTGTACATTCCTCTATGTACTTCTGGCCTCCAAAGCCAGGCTGTACCGTCATGATGAGAACCATATCTACATCACTGAGGATATAGGTAATGTCTGCTACCGGTGTTGCCGGTTTGATCGACACACCAACTTTCACTCCAGCATTGCGGATACATGCAACCGTTCTCTCCAGATCCTCACATGCTTCCGCATGTACCGTAATGGAATCTGCTCCACAGTCTACAAAATCCTGAATATAACGTTCCGGCTCTGTCACCATCAGATGCACATCAAAAAACATTTTTGATTCTTTACGGATTGATTTAATGACCGGCATTCCAAAAGAAATACTCGGAACAAAATCTCCGTCCATAACATCAATGTGGAGCCATTCCACGCCTGCGTGTTCCAACTGCTGAATCTGTGCCCCCAAACGATTAAAATCAGCAGATAAAATAGATGGACATAATTGATACATACTTTAATATCTCCTTTTTTCTTTTAATTCATTATATAATCCCAAATAATCTTCATAACGAAGACTATTTAGTTTCCCTTGTTCCAGAGCCGCTTTGACGCTGCACCCCGGTTCATGAATATGCACACACCCCTGATACTTACATTGCCCTTCATAAGGTCTGAATTCCGTAAAATAATTCTTCAGTTTCTCTTTTTCCATTCCCTCAATGTAAAGCGAACTGAATCCCGGTGTATCCATGATGTAAGTATCCTCACCCATTGCAATCAGCTGTGAATGGCGGGTCGTATGTTTGCCCCGTCCCAGTTTTTTGCTGATTTCTCCTGTTTCCATAGAGATCTCACTCTGCAAAAGATTGGTCAGAGAAGATTTTCCCACACCAGACGGTCCTGCCACAGCCGAGGTTTTGCCCCTGAGAAGCGCTTTCAGCTCCTCTACCCCCTGTTGTTTTGCCGCGCTGGTAAAAATCACCTCATACCCGCAACGCCCATATACTTCCTGCAATGTCTCTAATTCTTCTTTTGTTCCGAGATCCATTTTATTAAAACAGATCACAGTCGGAACGTTCTGATATTCCATCGTGACCAGAAAACGATCCAGAAGCATAAAATTAGGTTTTGGATCATTTACTGCAAAAATCACAATTGCCTGATCAATATTGGCGACTGCCGGACGAATCAGCTCGTTTGTGCGGGGATAGATTTTCTCTACACTGCCCTCTCTGTCTGCTTCATCCAATACTTTTATTTCTACATAATCGCCCACCAGAGGTTTTTTCTTATCTTTCCGAAAAATCCCTTTGGCTTTGCATTCATAGATGCCGACCTCTGTCTGTACATAATAGAAGCCGGCAATCCCCTTTATAATTCTTCCCTGCATAGATTACTCTTCAACCTGCTCAAATTTGATTGGATAGTGGCCAAGTTCCACGTAATCGCTGCCGATGAGTTCATACAAATATAAGGTTCCCTCCGTAACACCAGGCGCTCCTGTCAGGTCAAGCTGATACGGAAATTCCACCTGCTTGCCTTCCACAACGGTCGAAGCCTGCGGAGAACCGTTTACCATCTGTACAAGTTCCATCTTAACCACACCATTCTGATATCCAATCGGAGTATCCAACACCTGTGTACACTTCCATGTACCGGTTGCCGTTACTGTCGGAATCGGTGTTGCATCTGCCGGTCCTGTGCTCACGGTAATTGTAATGGTCGTTCCTTTGTCCACATATACGCCTTCTGCAAGACTCTGTGTCGTAACCTGTCCTGCCGGTACTGTCTCACTTGCCTCAGACTGTACCACAACATCCAGCGGTGCCAGCGCATTCTTGGCATCTGCCTCTGCCATTCCTACCACACTTGGTACCGTAAATCCATCATACTGAGCCCCCATACTGACTTCCAGATTGATCGTATCGCCAGCCTTTGCCTGTGTATTGACAGTCGGATTCTGGCTCATAACCTGTCCTGCCTGATAGTCATAGCTGTAAGACTTGCTGACATTTACTACAAATCCCATTTCTGTCAGCATAGCTTCTGCCTCACCCTGCATTTTTCCCGTCACATCGGGAACATTCAGCAGAGCAGAACCACTGCTTAATTTATAATTAATCGTGGAATTTTCAGGAACTTCTGTTCCTGCTTCTGTTTCCTGATAACAGATGATACCTTTTTCATATTCATCAGAAGGCTCTTCGCCCACATAGCGGATACCGATTCCAGAGTTTTTCACACTCTCAACAGCCTCATCCTCTGTCTTTCCAACAAGATTCGGTACTTCGATCATTTTCTCTTCTGCTGTGCTCTGCTCCGTTGGATTTTTCTTGATTCCGCCCTTAAACAGTCCCGTCATATTTACAATATAAACCAGCAGTACGACAATAATCAGTGCTCCGACAATAAATCCGCCAATCATCATAGCCTTTTCCAGGCCACGGTGCAGACCGCCCTTCTCATCATCGTCATCATCCAGATCATTCTCATCAATAAATGCTTCCTGACGTTTATTTGTCACGACCGGAGCCTCTGCCCGCTTCTGCTTGATTTTCTGAAGATCCTGCTCTCCGATGACCATCGTCTTTTCAGTCGGATCCATGGTGTAAAGCTGAACAAAATTTCCATTTGGATCAATCAGGGAATGTTTCAGATCCCCGATTACTTCTCCCATACTTGCATAACGTTTATCGACGCTCTTCTGCGTACATTTCAGGATAATCTGTTCCAGGCTGTGTGGAATATCCGGTGTATACTCACTTGGCGGAACCATCTCATCCTGAAGATGCTTGATGGCGATTGCCACCGTTGTCTCTCCTTCAAAAGGTACCCTTCCGGTAATCATCTCATACAGGGTAATACCCAGCGAATAGATATCACTCTTCTCATCGCTGTATCCGCCGCGCACCTGCTCCGGTGAACTGTAATGCACCGATCCCATCACATTGGAGCTGATGGTATTGGAAGATGCGGCTCTCGCAATTCCGAAGTCTGTTACCTTTACCTTTCCATCCGTCGAAATAATGATGTTCTGAGGCTTTACATCGCGATGGATAATTCCATGGCTGTGCGCTGCCTCAAGCCCCATGGATACCTGAATAGCAATGCTGGTGGCTTCTTTAACACTCAGCTTTCCTTTCTTGGAAATATAATCCTTCAGCGTAATTCCCTCGACCAGTTCCATGACAATATAATGGATACCATCATCCTCGCCAACATCAAATACATTGACAATGTTTGGATGTGTCAGTCCTGCTGCTGACTGTGCCTCTGTCTTAAATTTTTTAATAAACGTGGTGTCTTCGCGGAATTCCTGCTTCAACACCTTCATTGCCACAAAGCGATTCAGCTTGTGGTCTTTTGCCTTATAAACATTCGCCATGCCGCCAGTACCGATTTTACTGACTACTTCATAGCGGTCTCCTACAATCATACCAGTTTTTAACATTTTCTCACCTCTTCAGTAAACGGTTCTATTAATACTACTGCAATATTGTCTTTTCCGCCATGTTCATTGGCCAGACTCAGTAAAGTTTCACCTTTCTGCTGTATCTCTGACTTACTCTGTATAATCTTTTGTATCTCCTCATTGGATACCATGTTGCTCAGTCCGTCAGAGCACATCAGTATATTGCTGTCTTTTTCCAGCCTGAAGTCAAAAAAATCAATATTTACGGTCTCTTCGGCTCCAAGTGCCCTGGTTATAATATTTTTGTCGGGATGATTTCTGGCGTCTTCTTCCGTCAATTCTCCCATCCGAACCATTTCCTGAACCAGAGAATGGTCTTTGGTTATCTGTGTGATGCGGTCTCCTACCACATACAGGCGGCTGTCTCCCACATTTGCAACATATACATAATTTCCCACCACAGTAGCCACTACCATCGTGGTCCCCATGCCCTTTCGCTCTTCTGATTTCTTTGCCTGCTCTATCAGTTCATGGTTTGCAACTTCTATTCCGTGACGAATCACTTTGACCGGATTAAAATCCGCGTCCTCCTTCACCGAATCCACCATAACCCGCACTGCAAAGGCAGAGGCAAAATCTCCGGCATTATGACCTCCCATACCATCCGCTACAATAAACAGATTGGGAAGATTACCAACGGGAGCTTCTGATACGTATACATAGTCCTGGTTGACACTCCTGCGTCTTCCGATGTCGGTTCCAGAATACACTCTCATTCATTCTACTCGCTTTCTGTCTCTTCCATATATCTCTTGCGTAACTGTCCACAGGCACCATCAATATCGCTGCCCATTTCTCTTCTAATAGTAACATTAATTCCGTATTTTTCAAGTTTTATTTTGAAATTCTCAATTACCTGACGGTTGGATTTGCGGTAATCACGCTCCTTAATCGGATTCACAGGAATCAGATTCACGTGACAGTTCAGCCCCTTTAAACGCGCAGAAAGCTGCGCTGCGTCCTCTGGAAAATCATTCACACCTCCCACAAGGCTGTATTCAAATGTCAGCCTGCGTCCCGTTTTTTCAAAATAATAACAGCAGGCATCCAGTACTTCATCAAGCGTATATTTCCGGGCAATCGGCATCAGCTCCTGACGTTTTTCATCATTTGGAGCGTGAAGAGAAAGTGCAAGCGTAATCTGGAGCTGTTCGTCTGCCAGCTGTCGAATACGCGGCACGAGCCCACAAGTCGATACCGTAATATTTCTCTGACTGATGCAGATTCCCTTGTCATCACTGACCATATGCAAAAACTGCACGACATGAGCATAATTATCCATCGGCTCGCCAGTTCCCATGATCACAATATTCGATACCCGCTCCCCGGAAAGTTCCTGAATCCGATAAATCTGCTCCAACATTTCAGAAGGAAGAAGATTTCTGGTCAATCCATCCAGCGTAGATGCACAGAACCGACAGCCCATGCGGCAGCCAACCTGCGAGGATATACACACGGAATTCCCATGCTTATATTTCATCAAAACACTTTCAATGACATTTCCATCTTTTAAACGAAACAGATATTTCTGTGTTCCATCCAGCTTTGAGGTCTGTACCCGAACCACTTCAATGGGCTTTAAAGGATACTTTACAGATAATTGTTCCCGAAGTTCCCTGGATAGATTCGTCATTTCTTTATAATCCCACACGCGTTTCTGGTGAAGCCATTCATAAATCTGCTTTGCCCGGAACGGCTTTTCGCCCAATTCCTCCATGACTGCTTTCAACTGGGGCATCGTCATGGACTTTATATCCAACTCAAGATTTCTCATTTATGCCTTCTTTCTCATTCTTGCGACAAAAAATCCATCACACTGGTGCACACCCGGAAGCAGCTGCAGATATCCGCGCTTTGTTGTTTCACTGTGCAGTTTCTCATCCAGATAAGGATCCAGGCTTTCACATTCCAGAGGATAATTTTCCAGAAGCCATTTCAGATTATTCTGATTTTCTTTTCTGGAAATGGTGCAGGTACTGAACATCAAAACTCCGCCCGGCTTTATATACTGTACTGCCTGATGAAGAATTTTTCTCTGCAAGATCACCAGTTCATCTTCTTTATTCTCGGAAATGCGATACTTGATGTCCGGCTTTTTCCCCATAACTCCATATCCGGAACAGGGAACATCGGCCACAACAATATCTGCCTTTTCCTGTGATTCTTCATCAAATCTGGTACCATCCTGTACTTTCGCCGAAGCATTGATCAGATCAACTCTGGAGATATTATCCTGAATCAAAGATACCTTATATTCACTCACATCTCTGGCATCGACCATTCCATAACCTTCCATTTTATCTGCCATATGTATGGTCTTTCCGCCGGGAGCCGCGCACATATCAATCACATAATCTCCTTTTTTCGGGGAAGCCGCCTCGCTTACCAGCATGGAACTGACATCCTGCACTTGAATATCTCCATTCAGAAAAGCTTCCAGCGTCAAAATATGATTATAATCGCTGATATAATACGCATTTTCCACATAAGGCGCCTTCTCGATCGTGACGCCCTGACTGCGCAGACTCTCCAGAATCTGAGTTCTGTCTCTCCTGGTTTCCATGCAGCGAATCGTTGTCGGGTGTTCCCGGAGAAACTCTACAAACATTTTTTCGGTAATTTCTTCCCCGTATTCCTTCAGCCACCGTTTAACCAGAAGAAGCGGCATGGAATAATGTACAGACAGATATTCCTCCAGGTTTTCTCTTTCCGGATATTTTACCGTATCCAGATTTCTGGCTATGTTACGCAAAACACCGTTGACAAATCCTTTCAGATTGTAAAACCCTTTGCGCTGCGCCAGCTTTACTGCTTCATTGCATACAGCTGAATCCGGCACGCTGTCCATATATTTAAGCTGATAAACACCACTTCTTAAAATCTCACGGATTGGTGCCTTCATTTTCTCGACAGGTACATTGGAAAACTGGTCAATGATATAATCCAACTGAATCTGAAAATCCAGCGTTCCCTCACAGACTCTTGTAATAAAGGCTCTGTCCTGTCTCGGCAGGAACTGGTATTTTGCCAGCACCTGCCCCAGAACCACATGGCTTGGCTGCCCTTCCTCTGTAATTTCCAATAGTATTTCTAAAATTAATTCTCTAAGGTTGATACCACTAGTCACGATCCCGTCCTCCGGCTAAAATAAGCAGACGAAGGAGCTGTAAAATAGATCCTGCCAACGCTGCCACATAAGTCAGAGCGGCTGCCGTCAGCACCTTTTTCGCGCCGCGCACCTCCTGAGGTGCCAGAATTCCGTCTGCATTCAAAAGTTTCAAAGCTCTGCTGGATGCGTTGATCTCTACCGGCAAAGTTACCAGTTGAAATAACACAGCAGCAGTAAAAAGAAGAATTCCTGCTGTCAGCAACGGTCGAAACGACATAATCAACCCTGCCAGAAACAGCGGCCAGGACAATGTCGATCCCAGATTTGCGATTGGAACAATCGCACTCCTGAGATTCAAAGGTGCGTAATTTGTTGCATGCTGAATGGCATGCCCACACTCATGAGCCGCTACACCCACTGCTGCCAGTGAAGTTTTGTTGTAGATCGGCTCTGACAAACGAACGGTCTTTGTTCTCGGGTCATAATGATCTGTCAATTCCCCGCTGATCGGTTCGATCCTCACATCATAAACGCCTGCATTTCTCAGAATTCTCTGTGCAGCCTGTGCACCTGTCATACCCGAAGCGCTCTCCATTCTTCTGTAAATGGCAAAAGTCGATTTCAGCTTTGCCGATGCCGCCAGCGACAGCAGCATGCCAATGATCAATAAAATATAAGTTGGGTCAAATCCATAATAGTACATACAATCACTCCCTGTTCATACTGAATTGTGTCCCAGTCTCTATCGCACATCCCCTCAAAAATGCTTCTGTCTCCATCTGCTTCTTTCCTTCCAGCTGAAGACGACAAATAGAAAGTGCGTTTGTGCCGCAGGCAACGATCAAATTCTTCTTATCCACCTGAAGCACTGTGCCCGGTTCTGCCTCATGCTGTACCTGTACCACCTGCGCATGCCAGATTTTCAATGTCTTTCCTTTCAAATAAGTATAGGCACTCGGCCATGGATTTAATCCGCGAATCAGACATTCGATCACAGCAGCATCCTGGTTCCAGTCAATCAGACCCATTTTTTTATTCAGCATGGCCGCATAAGGCGTAGGACTCTCTTCCGGCTGTTTCTCACAGACAACCGTTCCGGCTTCAAGAGCAGGAATCGTATCGATCAGAAGCTTTGCTCCTACCTGACTTAATTTATCAAACAGGCTTCCTCCTGTCTCATCCTCAGCCAATGGAACCACTGTTTTGGCAATCATATCACCCGTATCAAGTCCCTCATCCATTTTCATGATCGTAACACCGGATTCTTTCTCACCGTCAATGACCGCCCACTGAATCGGAGCCGCACCTCTGTACTTCGGCAGAAGAGAAGCATGCACATTCACACATCCATAACGCGGCAATTCGAGGATTGCCTTTGGAATCAGCTGTCCAAAAGCCACCACCACAATAAGGTCCGGATTCAATTCCCGCAAAACATCCTGAAATTCTTCTTCCCGCACCCGCTTCGGCTGATAAACAGGAATGTGATAACGCAATGCTTCTTCTTTTACCGGAGTCGGCTGCAATGATTTTCCCCGTCCTTTCGGCTTATCCGGCTGTGTTACAACGGCAAGTATCTCATGCTCAGATTCCGCCAGCGCATGCAGTGTTCCCACCGCAAAATCCGGCGTTCCCATAAATACAATTTTCATAATCTGCTTACCTCCTCTATACATTCGCTGTATGATTATTCTTCTTCGTATTCTACTTTATGAAGCTCCCCCTCTACCAGCTCGGTATACATTTTTCCATCCAGATGATCCAGTTCATGGCAGAAAGCTCTTGCCAGAAGTTCTGTTCCCTCAAGTTCTACCTCTTCCATGTTCTGATCCAGTGCGCGCACCTTTACATAATTCGGACGTGTCACCTGACCAGCCATTCCCGGAACACTCAGACATCCCTCATCGCCGGTCTGCTCTCCATCTGTCTCGATAATTTCCGGATTGATCAATACAAGAGGGCCATCTCCCACATCGATCACGACCAGTCTCTTTAAAATTCCAACCTGTGGTGCAGCCAGTCCCACACCAAAGGCCTCATACATCGTCTCCAGCATATCAAAAATCAATTCTCTGATCTTCGGTGTCATTTCCTCAATCGGTCTGCATTTTTTTGTTAAAATAGGATCTCCCTGTTTACGAATCGTTCTAAGTGCCATATTTTTCTCTCTCCTTTAATCTAAATATGAAAATCAAATTGTATGTGAATATTGGAAAAACCACTATTCATCTCTATATATTCTTCCAGTTTGTCTTTCAAAGCTGTCAATAAATTTCTGTCCTCATGTTTGATGTAAATCACCCGACGATAAATATCCTGTACACGGCTGACACTCTCCGGCGCCGGTCCGATCACCTGCAATACGTTCTTTTTGTCCAGTCTGCTGATATACTCTCCGATATATTTCATTCCCTGTTCCAGAAGCTGCTCATCTGTACTTCCTCCAAACACCGCCATCATCGCAGATGCCGGAGGATACTTCATCAAAGTACGATACGAAATTTCTTCCTCATAGAACGCTTCATAATCCTGCGATACTGCAGCCTGTATGCTGTAGTGCCCAGGTTGATAAGTCTGTATAAATGCCTCTCCAGGCACTGCCCCTCTTCCGGCACGCCCTACCGCCTGTGTCAGAAGCTGAAACGTACGCTCACCGCTTCGAAAGTCGACATCGTTCAAAGACAGATCTGCAGCCAAAACGCCTACCAGCGTGACATTCGGGAAATCATGTCCCTTCACGATCATCTGTGTTCCGATTAAAATATCTGCCTCGCGTCTGTTGAACGCTTCCAGAATTTCTGTATGTCCTTCCTTTTTTCTGGTGGTGTCAAAATCCATACGCAAAACACGGCTTTTTGGAAACATACTCTTTACCATCTTCTCAATCTGCTGTGTTCCCGCCTTAAATCCTCCAATGTAAGGCGAACCACAGGATGGGCACTGCTGGTATGCATTTGTCTCATATCCGCAATAATGACAAACCAGCTTTCCATGATTATGAAGAGACATGGAGACATCACAGTGCGGACATTTTGCCACATATCCGCAGGAACGACAAGATACAAACCCTGCATAACCTCTTCGATTGAGAAACAGCATGATCTGCTCCCCTCTCTGCAGACGCTGCTGCATGGCTTTTGCCAGAGGTTCACTGATCATAGAGCGATTTCCAGCCTTCAATTCCTCTCGAAGATCTACAATCTCAACTTTCGGAAGCGGTCGGTTCTCATATCGCTGTGTCATGGAAAACAACGCATACTCTCCGTTTTTCGCTTTGCAATAGGAGTCTACAGATGGCGTCGCGGAACCAAGCACCACTTGTGCCCGTTCCATTTTCCCTCTCTGGATCGCAACCTCACGCGCATGATACCTGGGCATATTTTCACTCTTATAACTGTTTTCATGTTCCTCATCTATGATGATCATTCCAAGATCGGGAAACGGTGTAAATAAAGCAGAACGCGGGCCAATCATAACTTTTACACGGCCTTCCCTTGCCTGCTGCATCTGGTCATACCGTTCTCCCTGTGACAGACGGGAATGAAGAATAGAAACCTGATTTCCAAAATACTCATAAAACCGTCTGACTGTCTGATAGGTCAGCGCAATCTCCGGGATCAGCACGATCACCTGTTTTCCCTGCTCCAGAACCGATTGGATCAATTCCATATAGACAAGCGTCTTCCCGCTGCCCGTCACCCCATGAATAAGGCAGGGACGGCCATTGGTACGAAATTCTTCCAAAATCCCCTCAATGACCATTCGTTGCTGCACATTGGAAGTCTGACGTTTCCTGTCCGCACTTTCCATTTGCTGAAACCCTCCCCGATAAACGCGGTCACAATCCACAGCCACGATATGCTCTTTCAAAAGAGGCTTGAGTGTGGCAGATGTAATCTGAAGTTCTCTGAGTGCTTCGCTGTAATCCAGCGTTTTCGACTCCGATGCAAGCAGAGCTTCCAGAATCCTCACTCGTGCCGCATAATGTTTTCGCTTTGCCTCAGTCAGATATTCCTGTGCAGATTCTGCACTCAAAAGCAGACGTATCGTCTTTTTCTGTTTTTCCTGCACTTTCGCTTTCACGGGAAGAACGGTCTTCAGCGCCTGGTTCATAGTGGATCCATACTGACTGCGAATCCAGGCTGCCAGCCCCATCATTTTTGCCTCAATCGACTCTGCACGCTCATTGATATCAAGAATTTCTTTGATTCTGTCTGCACAGATGGAAGCCTGACCTGTCAGATTCACCACATATCCGGTCATCTCCCGATTTGTCTTTCCAAAAGGAATCTTTACCGTCATTCCAACCTGGATTTTGGACTTTAAGCGCTCCGGTACGCGGTACTGAAAACTTTTATCCAGCTTTTCATGTGAAATATCCACAATTACATCGGCATAAAGTTCCATATTTACCGCTGCCTTTCTGTCTCTTTTTATTTTTGTCTGTCTTCTTCTAAAATCTCAGCAATCAGTACTCTTTCATCCATTGGATATTTTTTACCCTTGATTTCCTGATAATCTTCATGACCTTTGCCTGCCAGAATCACAATGTCTCCAGGTTCTCCATGATGAATTGCATAAGCAATGGCCTCTTTCCGGTCAATGATCTCCACATACTTGCCATCAGTTTTACTGATACCTGTCTTAATGTCATCGATGATTGCCTGAGGCTCCTCATTTCTCGGATTATCCGATGTGATGATCGTCAGATCTGCCAGTTTTCCGGATACCTCGCCCATCTCAAAACGTCTGTCGCGGGAACGATTGCCGCCGCATCCAAACAGACACACAAGACGATGCGGATTGTATTCACGCAGCGTAGTCAGAAGACTTTCCAGTGCCATCGCATTGTGCGCATAATCAATCATCAGCGTAAATTCATCAGAAACTTTGATCATCTCAATGCGTCCTTTGACTTTCGCATTCTTTAAGGCTTTTACAATGTCATCCTGATCTACTTTAAAGTGACGGCAGATTGCGATTGCTGTCAGCGAATTGTAAATACTGAATTTTCCAGGAATATCAATCTCTACAGGGAAATCCATCAGTCCTGCTACATGATAGGAAATCCCCAGATATCCGGGTCTGGATACAAGCTTCGGCTGCTCTGCACGAAGATCTGCTTCCTGTGAAAATCCATACGTCTCCAGACTGCAGGTATGTCCCTCAATGATTTTTTCAAAATGAGAATCATCTCTGTTTACAATTCCTACTTTACACTGTTTCAAAAGCATCGACTTACAGGAAAGATAATGCTCAAAACTTGTATGTTCATTCGGTCCGATATGATCCGGTTCAATATTTGTAAAAATACCAAAATCAAACACAAATCCCTCTGTTCTGTGCAGCATCAGTCCCTGAGAAGAAACCTCCATCACGACTGCATCGCATCCTGCATCCACCATTTCCCGGAAAGACTGCTGTACGACATAAGATTCCGGTGTCGTATTGGAAGCAGGTGTGACTTTATCGCCTACAATCGTCTCAATCGTTCCGATCAGTCCTACTTTGTATCCTGCGTTTTCCAAAATGGATTTTACCATATATGTGGTTGTTGTCTTTCCTTTTGTTCCGGTAATTCCGATCGTCTTCAGCTTCTCAGCCGGATTGCCAAACCATGCGGCTGAAATATAAGCCATGGCATATCTCGTATCTTCCACTTTTACAACTGTCACATCATCCGGTACAGATACTTCTTCTTCCACAACCAGTGTTTTTGCACCTTTTTTTACCACATCCTCCACAAAGCTGTGCCCATCCACAACAGCTCCGCGAATGCAGATAAACAGTGACCCTTCACTTACCTTTCTGGAATCAAAAACAACAGAAGAAACTTCCTGTTCTGTACTTCCCTGACAAATCTCATATGTAATACGTTCCAGCAACACAGATAATTTCATAATAATCCTCCTTTATTTCATTGTGATTATTTTTTAATTGTTATTTTTTTTGCTTCACTGAAAGGTCCATATACTTCCTGGCCATCTACCATCCGATAAGCCCTTACCATGAAGTAATATGTTTTTCCTCTTTTCAAACCGGTAGCCAGCTTTCCTGTTCCTCCGGAACGATACCACTTTTTCGCTGCTGAAAAATCTTTATACGGTGAAAATACAATCTGATATCCACTGGCTCCGCTTACTTTCTTGTACCACAGCGATACATTTCTTCGTGCCGTACATTTATAGGAAGTAATTTCTGTCTGAGCCGGAAGTGCTCTTCCATGCGCAACATTGGAGTATGCTCCATAATATACTCTTCCATTTTCTGTCACACTGGCTCTCACCCGGAAATAGTAAGGTGTTCCTGTTTTGGCCGTTACCGTTTTGCTGTTCTCGTCGGAACGAAATGTTGTTACATTCTCCTCAAACGTTCTGTCAGACGAAACCTGTATTTCATATTCATCCACTTCTGAAACCTCTTCCCAGGATACTTTTACCTTGTTATAAGAAGCTTTTTGAGCAGATACTTTTTGTACCTTTTCTACTGTTACCGGTGTTGGTGTTGGCGTCGGCGTTGCTGTCGGTGTCGGCGTTGCTGCCGGTGTCTCTGCCGGCTCCTGCTCATTCTCGTCATCCCCGCTTTCCGCATTGGAAGCTTTCTGAATGGTAACTTTTTTGGAACCAATCAGCTGATTCACTACTTTTGCAGAGTCTCCGCCAATATTTACCGCATAAATATATACCGTCTGTTCTCCCGTTTTGTCTACCGAAATCACACTGTCAAATCCATGATCACTTCCGCAGCCGGGGAACGCTGCCGCCACATCCGGTCTTGATACATTCGCCTTAATTTTATAAACCGGCGCATCCGTATCAATCGTTCCGCCTACCGATACCAGAATATCCAGCTGCTGAGACGGATCATCCCAGTCAAATGCCCATCCGGCCACCTGAAGTGTGCCTTCTCCGCCATTCGCCTCATCGAAGCATCCTTTTGGAAGATTTCCATCTGATTCGCCTCCCTCATACTGCGGTGTACCATATCCAATAATCTGTACATCTGACAACGAATACGACTTGGATGCTTTTACCATATCCGAAGTATTTCCCTCAATGGTATACACTCTTCCATCTTCCACATAGTTGACAATTCCGACATGATCCCAGCCTCCATTGGCACCCCAGTCAAAGTAAATAAAGTCACCCGCTTTCGGAACATATCCGCTTCCTCTGCTTTTCCAAAGTCCTCTTTCCTTAAACCACTGTGTTCCTTCCCAGCACCCGGCTGTGATCGGAACCAGTTTGCTTCCTCCAGCCTGCGCTCCGCACCATGACGCAAACGCATGACACCAGGCATAAGAATAGCTTCCTCCGATTGTTCCCAGCCAGCGGGTATATGTATTCGGTCTGCCCGAAACGCCTACCTGGCTTTTTGCAATGTCTACAACGTTCTTACGACTGAAGGCTCCGACATTTTCCTCATACACAGATGCATTTCTATCCAGAGCAACACTTCCGCTTCTTAAAGCTTTCTCCAGGTCTTCCTGCTCATTAAGATCCCATCCGTCATATTCCTGCGCCTGCTCCTGCACTTCCTCACCGATATCTTCTACGATTTCCAGGGAAGCGTCTTTCCATACATCCTCCGTCTGTATGTCAACTTCTTCCACGATAGGATTCGCATAAACAGAGCAGGGAACCGATGTCATCATCATAGCTACAGAGAGAAAAACTCCTGTCATCTTTGCCGTTATCTTCCTGTTTCTTTTATTATGCATGTTACCACTCCTAAATTGTATCTTTATTACTTTCTAAAACACAAGACCTTTTGTAAAAATAGTCTCTATCCTGATAAGTATATCGCTATCTCCATAATTTCACAACAGATTTTTCATTTATCTGATTTCTGATACAAGATCTGACTCTCAAAAAACCCATGAAATTCTGGAAGTAATGGAAATTATAAACATTTTTTCCAGAAAGTCTTTAGAATTCCTTTAGAAATTTTAGATTTGTTTAAGATGGCGGACATATTTTGCTCACATTTATTTCCTATAATATAGGACAGATAGATGAATAACCACTCTCTATCTCCCCCCTCAAAAAGAAAATTTTGAAAACCCCGAATCTGTTCTACGCAGTTCGGGGTTTTCTCTTTCTTTCCTTTTTTATTCAAAAACTACACTCTTACAATTTTCTCATAGCAATGTGGCCTGCGATCCCGGAAAATTCCCCAACTCATTCTGTTCTCTTCCACTTCATCCAGATCAAAGGAAGCCGTCAGAATTTCCTCCCTGTCTCTGGATGCAGAAGCCACCAGCGCCCCAGTCTCATCCGCAATAAAAGATGAACCATAAAAACGCAGAGAAGAACTCTGTCCTCCGTTGGCAGGATCCGGCGCAACCGTTTCCAGGCCAATGCGATTTGCTGCCGCCACCGGAAGCAGATTGCTGCCAGCGTGTCCCTGCATACATCTGCGCCAGTGCTCCATGCTGTCACAATTTAAAATCGGTTCGCTTCCGATTGCAGTCGGGTAGAGAATCATCTCTGCCCCAGCCAATGTCAGGCATCTGGCAGTCTCCGGAAACCACTGGTCCCAGCAGATTCCCACTCCGACTTTGCCATATCGCGTATCCCACACACGAAATCCTGTATTTCCCGGCGTAAAATAAAATTTTTCCTGATAATAATGATCATCCGGAATGTGCGTTTTTCGATAAATGCCCATCATAGAACCGTCTGCATCAATCATCGCCACACTGTTGTACAGCGAACATCCGTCCTTCTCATAGAAACTGACCGGAATCACGACGCCCAGTTCTTTTGCCACAGAACAAAAATGACGGACTGCATCATTTTCCAGAACCGGTTTTGCAAACGAATAATATTCATAACGGCGTTCCTGGCAAAAATACGGACGTTCAAACAATTCCGGAAGAAGGATGACTTGTGCTCCTTGTTCTGCCGCCTGACGCACCATCGCATCTGCCTTTTCAATATTTTCACTTACAACAGCACTGCACTGCATCTGCACTGCTGCGATCATTACTTTTCTCATCCTGCTTCCCCTTTCCCTAATGGAATCTGCTGCGTAATACAGTGAATATTTCCGCCGCCCACAATGACCGGTCTTGCAAAAACAGGAATGATCTTTCGTTCCGGAAATAATTCTCCAAGAAGTTTCCTGGCCGGCTCATCGTGTTCATCTCCAAACTGCGGAACCAGCACAGCACCGTTTGCGATATAAAAATTCACATAGCTGGCAGCCAGCCTCTCTCCTGCACTGCGCTGATCTTCTCCTTCCTCAAAGACAAATCCTGCCAGCTCCTCTTCCGTAATACATACCGGTTTCTTTGGAATCAAAAGCTTATGCACCTGAAACTTTCTTCCCCTGGCATCCGTCTCCTGCTCCATCACCTGCAAGGATGCATGACTCAGTTCCCACTGTGGATCCTGCTCATCTTCTGTCCATGCCAAAACCACCTCACCGGGTCTCACAAACGCACATACATTGTCTACATGCTCATTCGTCTCATCCTGATCAATCCCTCTCGGAAGCCATATGACTTTCTGTGCACCAAGATACTCTTTCAGTGTCTCCTCGATTTCGGATTTGCTCATGTGTGGATTTCTCCCGCGGCTCAAAAGACAGGCTTCTGTAACCAGCACGGTTCCCTCTCCATCGGAATGAATCGAACCGCCCTCCAGCACGAAATGCTGTGCATCATAGCAGTCCATCTCCAGCGCCTCGCAGATGCGCGATGCCACCAGATTATCCTTTTCCCAGTGCGCATACAGGCCGTCCCATTCTCCGCCCCAGGCGTTAAACTGCCAGTCGATTCCTCTGACATCACCCTCTGCACTGACTACACAGGTTGGTCCAACATCCCTCGCCCACGCATCATCTGTTTCGATCTCTAAAACCCGAACCGCCGGACAGTCTGTAAATACTTCCTGCACCTGCTTCACATGCTGCGAAGAGGCCAGCATCCAGACCTGTTCGCTCTGGGCAATTGCTCTCGCAATCTCCGTAAATGTCCGCTGTGCTTCTTTTGCTCCGTCAGGCCATGACCCCGGACGAACCGGCCAGATCATCACGCATCCACGGTGCGGCTCAAACTCTCCCGGCATACGATATCCATCCTGAACCGGCATTGTCTTCCATTTTTTCATCCTCTCAAGATAACCTTTCCTTAAAATCGCTGTAACCAAACTGTCTGACAATCCGGCACACTCCCTCCTCATCCATCACAGCGATGGACGGAAGTGCAATTCCGTTAAACGTATTATTTTTTACCATCGAATAAATCGCCATATCCTCAAAATACAGCCGGTCTCCAGGCCTGATCTCCCTGTCAAAAGAATAATCGCCGATCACATCTCCTGCAAGACAGGTCAAAGAAGACAAACGATAGGTAAACGGTTTTTCTCCGGGCTGTCCGCTTTTTGCCAGAGGCGGCCGATACGGCATCTCCAGAACATCCGGCATGTGACAGGCGGCCGATGTATCCAGAATCAGCGTCTGTATGCCGTTGTCCACCACATCCATCACTTCCGTCACCAGATACCCCGCATTCAACGCAATTGCCTCTCCCGGTTCCAGATAGATCTGTACCGCATACGTTTCCTGCATGTGACAAATGCAGCGTTCCAGCCGTTCGATGTCATAATCCGCTCTCGTGATATGGTGCCCGCCTCCCATATTCAGCCATTTCATCTTTTTCAGATACTTGCCGAATTTTTCTTCCACCGCCTGCAGGGTTCGTTCCAGATCATCGGAATTTTGCTCGCAGAGCGTATGAAAATGCAATCCTTCTACGCCCTCAAGAAGTTTTGGTTCTTCCAAAAGCGCATGCTCAAAATTCTTTAAAGTCATGCCAAGTCTCGAACCCGGCGCACAGGGATCATAAATCGCATGATCCTGCTGCGTGGAACACTCCGGATTGATTCTCAGTCCAACGCTCGCCTTTCCTTCGCAGTATTTTCGGAACTTTTTTAATTGTGAGAAAGAATTAAAAATCACATGGTCACAAATTTCTGCGATTTCCTCCATCTCTGATTCCCGGTAAGCAGGAGAAAAAATATGATTTTCTTTGCCCATCTCCTCATACCCGAGCCGTGCCTCATAAAGTCCGCTCGCCGTGGTTCCGCTGAGATATTTTCCGATCAACGGATACTCACAGAACATGGAAAACGCTTTCTGTGCAAGCAAAATACGACATCCGGTCCGCTCCTGCACCTTACACAGAATTTCGAGATTTTTTATCAGTTTTCCCTCATCCAGCACATACGCCGGTGTTGGTATTGTTTCCATCTTCATGCTGCCACCTTAGTCCACAAGAACCGGATTTTCTTCGACTTTCCACGGAAGCCCCCAGCGATTGAGTGCCTCCATATATGGATCTGGATCAAACTCATCTGTTGTAAACACACCCGGCTTTTTCCAGAGTCCGGACACCACCATCATCGCCCCGATCATGGCCGGTACGCCCGTTGTATAAGAAATTGCCTGAGATTCCACTTCACGGTAGCATTCCTGATGGTCACACACATTATAAATGTAAATACTTTTCTCTTTTCCATCCTTCACGCCGGTGAAAATACAGCCGATGTTTGTCTTTCCTACGGTTCTCGGACCGAGAGATGCCGGATCCGGAAGCAGTGCTCTCAGAAACTGAATCGGCACGATCTGCTGTCCCTGAAACTCAATCGGTGTGGTGGAAAGCATTCCTACATTTTCCAGACATTTCATATGAGTCAGATAACTCTGTCCAAAAGTCATAAAGAAACGGATTCTCTTGACACCCGGGATATTTTTTGCCAGTGCCTCAATCTCCTCATGATGAAGCAGATACATATCTTTTTTGCCAACGCCTTCAAACTCATACTCGCGTTTGATACTCATGGCAGGAATCTCAATCCATTTTCCATCTTCCCAGTAAGAGCCCGGTGCAGATACTTCTCTCAGATTAATTTCCGGATTGAAGTTTGTCGCAAACGGATAACCATGGTCGCCGCCATTGCAGTCCAGAATATCAATTGTGTGGATTTCATCAAAATAATGTTTCTGCGCATATGCGGTAAAGACGCTCGTCACGCCGGGGTCAAAGCCCGTACCCAAAAGTGCAGTCAGTCCTGCCTTCTCGTAGCGCTCCTGATATGCCCACTGCCAGGAATAGTCAAAATACGCGGAAAATCCGAGACGTTTGCAGCGTTCCTCATAAATCGCACGCCACTGAGGATCGTCGGTGTTCTCTGCCTCATAATTAGCAGTATCAATGTAGTGTACACCCGCAGCCAGACAAGCATCCATAATCGTCAGATCCTGATATGGAAGTGCCACATTTAAGACGGCATCCGGCTGATAAGAACGAATCAGTTCCGTCAGCTCGTCCACATGATCTGCATCTACCTGTGCCGTTGTGATTTTTGTCTTTGTGGTCGGCTGTAATTTTTCCTTTAACGCCTCACACTTGGACACCGTACGGCTTGCAATCATAATTTCATCAAAAACTTCACTGTTCTGACAGCATTTGTGGATAGCGACAGAAGCAACACCACCACATCCGATAATCATTAATCTACTCATTTCTCTTTTCCTCCTCTTCAAGTAATTCTTCTATATACTTTGGCAGCATAAATGCTCCTCTGTGCAGATTTGTTGTATAATACCAGGTCTTGATTCCCCGCTCATTCCATCGTTTGGGATTAAAGTCCAGAAGCGGATGGTACTTTTTGGAGGCAAACCCAAACATCCAGTATCCCGCCGGACAGGTAGGAATACTCGCCTGGTAGACACGGCTGATCGGAAAACTCCGGTAAACCTTGCGGTGCATGGCACGAAATGCCATCTCATCCTCATCATAAAAGGGACTGCCGTGCTGATAGACCATAATCCCATCCTCCCGCAGTGCCCGATAACATTTTCCATAAAATTCCCTCGTAAACAACCCTTCCGTATGTCCAAAAGGATCTGTGGAATCGTTGATGATCAGGTCATACTGATTCTGACATCTGCGCAGGAAACGCAGTCCGTCTACATTCGTAATTTTGACGCGCTCGTCGTCAAACCCCTTCGCCGTCTCCGGAAAAAACTCACGGCTGACACGGACAAACAATTCATCCGGCTCCACGACATCAATCGTTTCAATCTCCGGATACTGGGTGCACACTCTGGCCACACCGCCGTCGCCCCCACCGATGATCAGAACATTCCTCACATGCGGATGTACCGCCATAGGCACATGCACAACCATTTCATTATAAATAAATTCATCTGCCTCCGAGAAAATAATCTCTCCATCCAGAACAATCATTTTCCCGAACTCTTTTGACTCAAATACATCAATTCTCTGATACTCACTCGTCTCACTGAACAGCTGTTTATCCACACGTATGCTCGTTTTGACATTTTCGGTATCCATCTGAGAAAACCAGATATCCATACTGCCTCCCCCTATGCAATGACATCCAGACATCCCACCGCAGCATCTCTTGTCCCCTGCAGTGAACATCCCTTCTCTTTTGCATACAAAATATATTCAATAATTTCCTGCGTGATACGCTCTCCGGGTGTGAGAATCGGAATCCCCGGCGGATAACACATCACCAGTTCCCCGCAGATGCAGCCTGCAGTCTCAGCGATCGGCAGCACTTTCTTCTTTGCATAAAATGCCTGCTGCGGAGTCATCACCATACTTGGCTGGATAAAATCGCCGCAGTAGAGATCTCTCGAATCTCTCTGATAGCAATGCTTGATATCCTCCAAAGCGCCCACCAATCGCTCAATATCCTGAATTCTATCCCCAATGGAAATATAGGCGAGAATATTTCCGATATCGCCAAACTCAATCTGTATGTCATACTCATCTCGCAAAAGATCGTACACTTCAATTCCCGTCAGACCAATTCCCTGCGTATAGACAGAAAGCTTCGTTACATCATAGTCAAACACACTGTCTCCATCGATCAGCTCCTTGCCATACGCATAATAACCGCCGATGGCATTGATCTCATTTCTGGCATACTCTGCCATTCGTGTTACCTTCACAAACGATTCTTTTCCGCGCAGCGCCAGGTTTCTTCTCGAAATATCGAGGCTTGACAACAGCAGATACGATGCGCTGGTCGTCTGCGTCAGATTAATGATCTGTCTGACATACTCGGCATCCATGCTCTCACCGCACAGCAAAATCGAACTCTGCGTCAGACTCCCGCCTGATTTGTGCATGGAGACTGCCGCCATATCCGCACCGGCCGCAATCCCTGACATCGGAAGATGATCTCCAAAATAAAGATGCGTCCCATGCGCCTCATCCGCCAATACCTTCATATTCCTCTCATGCGCCATCTCCACAATTTTGCGAAGATTGGAACAGATTCCATAATAAGTAGGATTGTTGATAAACACGGCAACTGCATCTGGATTCTCATCCATCACCCGCCGCATTTCCTCCACCTCGACGCCCATGGCAATTCCGATTTTTGGATTCACCTTGGCATTGACATAGACCGGAATTCCACCGCAAAGCACCAGTGCATTGATGACACTCTTATGCACATTTCTCGGCAAAATAATCTTATCCCCCGCACGGCATACCGACAAGATCATGCTCTGCACGGAACTCGTCGTTCCATTTACCATCAAAAATGCATGTGCCGCACCGAAAGCCTCCGCGGTCAGTTCTTCCGCCTGACGGATGACCGATACCGGATGGCCAAGGTTGTCCAGCGGCTTCATGGAATTCACGTCAAGACCAACACATTTTTCCCCCAAAAGGCTTACCAGTTCCGGATTCCCCCGTCCCCGTTTATGCCCGGGCACATCAAACGGAACTACCCGCCTTCTTCTCAGCCGCTCCAGCGCTTCATAAACCGGAGCTGACCTTTGTTTTTCCATATCCACTCTTTCCATCCTCCAAATAAATATTGATATACAACCAATTTTGGGTACAAAAAAAGCAAGCAGAAACAGACTATCTACTTGCTTTACTATCGCTATTCAAAATCATATATGAATAATTCAGAGTATTATCTGTAAAATCCAGCTACTCTTATTGACCGTTTCACAAGATGACATGCCTTCGCACCGATTATAAAGTAATCAACTTATAAAATTTGAGCTTCTAACTCAATCAATAATTCGCTTTGCAAAACATACTCTGTTTTACTCACTGTACCTATTATAATCTTTATCAAAGGCTTTGTCAATCATTCACTGTCCCCTGTCCTTCATATTTTCGTCAAGATTGTTTCTTTTGCGTTTGACCGTATGCGTATTAAGTGTTACACTGTTAAATAAAAAAACAGAAATCCTGCAAACACAGGATCATACCAAGGGGGACTAAAAAATATGAATAAAATCAGAATCGGTATTATCGGATATGGAAATATCGGCCGCGGTGTAGAGGCAGCGATCCGCCATAACGCAGACTGCGAACTGGCAGGTGTATTTACCCGCCGCGATCCATCCACAGTAAAAATTACAACAGAGGGCGGCAAAGTATACTCTGTCAATGACCTTGCTTCCATGAAAGACGCGATTGATGTCTGCATCATCTGCGGAGGAAGTGCTACCGACCTTCCAAAACAGACACCAGAACTGGTAAAAATGTTTAACGTTGTGGACAGCTTTGACACACACGCAAGAATTCCGGAGCATTTTGCCAATGTCGATGCAGCTGCAAAAGAAACCGGCCACGTAGGTATCATCTCTGTTGGCTGGGATCCGGGAATGTTCTCTCTGAACCGTCTGTATGGCAATGCAATCCTGCCGGACGGTAAAGATTATACATTCTGGGGAAGAGGCGTCAGCCAGGGACATTCCGATGCCATCCGCCGTGTAGAAGGCGTACTGGATGCAAGACAGTATACCGTACCGGTAGAAAGTGCTGTGGAAGCAGTGCGAAACGGAGAGAATCCAGAACTTACTACCAGACAGAAACATACCAGAGAGTGTTTTGTTGTAGCTGAGGAAGGTGCAGACAAGGCAAGAATCGAAGCCGAGATCAAGAACATGCCAAACTACTTCGCAGATTATGACACCACAGTTACTTTCATCACACAGGAAGAGCTGGATGCACACCACAAGGGAATTCCGCACGGTGGATTTGTCATCCGCAGCGGTTCTACCGGAGACGGCACCAACAAGCACATCATCGAGTACAGACTGAAACTCGATTCCAATCCGGAATTTACTTCCAGTGTGCTGGTTGCATATGCCCGCGCAGCCAAACGTCTGGCAGACGAAGGTGTCAGCGGATGCAAGACTGTATTTGATATTCCACCAGCTTATCTGTCTTCCATGAGCGGAGAAGAATTAAGAGCACATCTTTTATAAGAAAAAACTCCCCCGAATCACATACGGTTCGGGGGAGTTGCTATTGTTTCGTAATTTCTGTGTGGATTTCAAAGTAAGCCTGTGGATGTGCACATACCGGGCAGATTTATCTTCTGCGCTAGTTTCCTTTACACTACTACTTCCAGAATCCTTTTTCCTTCATATTCCAGCTCATGAATTCCTGTTTTCTTATTTTTGTTAAAATTAAAACTCAACAGATAGCCCTTTTCCTGCCTGTAGAACTCCAGATATTGAAAGATCTGTTTTTCACCGCGGGCATTATATTCCTCTCCACGCCAGATCTTAAGTTCTACAATAAACTGTCTTCCTTTATAATCAATCACCACATCTGTACGTTTGGAATCTCTTGTCTGCGCCTCAATGTAATAATTTCCCGTCCCATTGATAATCGGCTTTAAATACAAAAGAAACAGTTTTCTTCCATTATCCTCTATAAATTTCTGATCATTGTCAGAATAAATTTCTTCAAAATATTCATAGAATTTTCTCATCACCAGATCCATCTGAAGCATACCTGATACGATAAACTGATTTCTGTCAGACGCAGGTTCTCTATACAACTCACCATTTACAGCCATTTCCGCCAAAAACAAATCATACAGCTGCGTCTCAAAAATTCTGTTTGAAACTGCAACCATTCCATCTTTCTCTCTCAAAAATCCAAAAGTAACGCCAAGATCAATCATCGGCATTTCTCTCTTAAACGGAAAAGCACTCCCGCCAAAAAGAATCTTTTGTATCATTTCCTTAAGTCGAGGATAATCCAAAAGCTTCTTGGTCATATCATCAAACAAGGTATTCGACTCTTTCAGCAATAATTTAATTGCAGATAACATTCCCGCCTTTGTCCATACCGATGATTTTTCCGGAAATTCTTCTGTTCCTGCGATTCTTTCATCTGCAAGCTGACATATTTTAGAAACAAGGTATGGATAACCGGCTGTATAATCATACAAGAGAGAACTGATATGAGAAAAATCCATTCCTGTCTCATAATCTTTCTCATATCCTTCCAACATTGTTTTTATGTCTTCTGCTGAAAAACTCATATCCATCATAAAGTCTGCTGCAATATTCCATGGGCTGTTATACTTTGACTCTTCCTTTGGATGCAGCTTAAGTTTTAAAGTTTTGACATCATATACGCCGGCAAGAATGACCGACTGAAAAGTTTTCTCTCTCCCCTGCTGCCATTTCAGATATTTCTCTCTTAACAGACCGAGTAACGACAAAAAGATCTGATTATCTGAACTTTTATCCACTTCATCAATCATCAGCACAATCTTCTTTTTACTATGTCTGCACAGAGCACTGATTTTCATTCCCAATGACCGCATAGGAAATTTTTCTGAAATCGGACTGAGCCATTCATTTAAAATATCTTCCGGTATATTCTGATTTCGAAGACACTCTCCGATATCCATAATCAGACCTTCTGCCAGGCTGGATAAGGACTGAAAATATTCGTCTGCCGCTTCAAAACTGAGACTAATCACGAGATAATCTTCTCTCAGTTTTCTTTCCAACAAAAACAATGTTGTTGTTTTTCCATATTGCCTTGCACGATTGATTGTAAAATACCGTCCGTCTTCGATATACTCTTTTATGATCCGGTCAATTCTTCCGCTGATATCTACCATATAATTTTTTTCCGGAATACAGGCTCCTGTAACACAAAATCGTTTTGGCACGGCAGTTTCCTCCTCTCAAATACTTTTCAAATACATTCCCATATTTATACACTTCCTTTTTTCCTATACACTGATTATAGCCAAAAACAGCAGCTTTGTACATAGCTGCTGTTTTATTTCACTTAACATCAGGCGACTACAGAAAAGCCAAAAAAAGACTCCCCAGAATCACATGCGGTTCGGGGGAGTTGCTATTATTTAGTAATTTTCTGCGTGGATTTCAAAGTAAGCCTGTGGATGTGCACATACCGGGCAGATTTCCGGTGCCTTTTCACCAACGAAAATGTGTCCGCAATTACGGCATTCCCATACTTTTACTTCACTCTTCGCAAACACTTCCTGCATTTCCACATTATGCAGCAGTGCACGATAACGTTCTTCATGTTTTTTCTCAATTGCTGCTACCATGCGGAATTTCGCTGCCAACTCCGGAAATCCTTCTTCGTCTGCTGTTTTCGCAAATCCTTCATACATATCTGTCCATTCATAGTTTTCACCATCTGCAGCTGCAGCAAGATTCTCAGCAGTACTTCCAAGACCATTTAATTCCTTAAACCACATCTTTGCATGTTCTTTTTCATTATCAGCAGTTTTCAGAAATAAAGAAGAAATCTGCTCAAATCCATCTTTTTTTGCTTTTGATGCAAAATAAGTGTACTTATTTCTTGCCTCAGACTCACCTGCGAAAGCTGCCATTAAATTTTTCTCTGTCTGTGTTCCTTCATACTTATTTGCCATATTAAAACCTCCGTCTTCTGCCTGAAAATTCCTTTCTATTTCTAAGTTTTCTAATAATAGTAATTGTTACTATTTATAGTATATAAAAACTCTATCCTATTGTCAACCACTTTATGATAAAATATCCGATTTTTGTTCACTTTCAGTTACTCTTCACTCCGTCCATATTCCAATGGATATATTGTCCGTTATACGTTCACGGAATTAACTGCCAAATAGTAAAAAACCGCCGGCAGGCTACACCTGCTGGCGGTTTTTATGATTTTTCTTAAATTTAGATTCCAGCCAGTTTAAGAAGATCCGGTACTTTGGACTCCCATCCAAGTGCCATGATATGTACACCCTGGCAGTAAGGTTTACACTCTTTGATGATACGAGCAGCAATCTCAACACCTGTGATACCTGCTTTTGTTTTCTCTTTATCTGCCTGCAGTTCCTGGATCATTTCATCCGGTACATGGATACCAGCAACGTTAGCGTTCATGAATTTAGCCATTCCAGCAGACTTCGGAATTACGATACCAAGCTGTACAGGTTTTCCGAACTGGCTTGCTTTTTCCATGAATTTGATAAATTTCTCTGGCTCATAAACAGCCTGTGTCTGGAAATAATCAGCACCAGCTTTTACTTTGCGCTCCATTTTTGCGAGCTGTACATCTACAGAATCGCTGCAAGGAGATACTACAGCACCCTTTGCAAATTTCGGAGGCTCGCCAACCAGTTTGTTTCCGCCAAGGTCTACGCCCTCTTCCAACAGTTTTACTGTGTGAAGTAAGGAAACGGAATCCAAGTCGAATACCGGTTTTGCCTGTGGATGATCTCCTAATTTGGTATGGTCACCTGTTAATACTAACAGGTTCTCAATTCCTAACATAGCTGCACTTAACAGATCAGACTGCAGTGCGATACGGTTTCTGTCACGACAGGTCAGCTGGTAAATAGGTGTCAGACCTTCGTCCTTCAGAGCTTTACAGGTTGCCAGAGAACCAAGACGCATAACTGAGGACTGATTATCTGTTACGTTAACTGCCGTAATATCACTTAAATAAGTCTTAGCTTCTTCAAGCAAATGTTCAATATGAATTCCTTTTGGTGGTCCTACTTCCGCCGAAACTACAAATTCACCACGCTCAAATAACTCAGTAATTTTCATTCTACATTGCTCCTAATCATTATAAATTTGCATCCGTTCAGCAATTCGCATTTTTCGTATGCCAAACAGCCGCATAAATTCCAACAGTTTCCTTATTTAGACACTTCATCATCAGTTGCGTAATTACGCACCTGTGTCGGGCATTCTAATGCATCGAGACGTCCAAGCTTCTCAAGACGTCTGTAAATGCGCTCCCAGCCACATTCCATATTGCCGTCAACTTCACATTTGCCGTCCTTAGAACCGCCGCACTGTCCGTTGACAAGACTCTTGGAACAAGCTGTAATCGGGCAAATACCGCCTGTCAGGTTCAGATAGCACTCACCGCACTGGTCACATTTATACTCTAACGGTGTTACGCCCTGGAATCCCGGCAATGGGTAAGTATCGCATGCTGCGCATACTTTTTTGCCTTCCAAATACTCGGCAACTGTCTGTACTCCAACGCCGCAAGATAATACTAATACTACATCAGCTTCTTCAATCTTGCTCATATGTTTCTGGAGACGTAATTTCATATTTTCCGGATTACAAACATAATCCGTTGTAATAGCTCCTGTCAATCTTCCGTCAGCAGCTAATTCCTTCTGGAGTTCTACAGCCTCGTTTTCCGGAAAATGAACTTCTTTGCATCCCTGGCAGTTAATGATGAAAACTTTCTTTCCGTCCACCAGTGATACGATAGTTTCCTTTGCTTTTAACTGGGTAATTAACATATCACTTCATCCCCCTTACTGCAGCTTTTCCGGCTTTAATCTTGGTTACTAACGGAATCTTAGATGAACAGATGTACTCGCAGCAGCGGCACTCGATACAATCCATAACGTTCATATCCTTGCAGCCCTGCCAATCCTCGGTATCCGCAAATTTTGAGAAATACAGAGGTGAAAGTTCCATAGGACAGACATCCACGCAACGACCGCACTTGATACATTCCTGAGTCACTGTCTCGTCTGTATCAATCGCAATAATTCCGTTGGAACCTTTCATGATCGGTACATTTAAATCATTCAGTACAAATCCCATCATTGGTCCACCTGCTTTGTATAAAACATCATCAGATGTCACACCGCCACAGTAGTCAATCAATTCTTTTACATTTGTACCAATCTTAACAATAAAGTTACCAGGCTTCTTGATCAGCTCGCCAGTTACGGTAGTCACACGCTCAACAAGCGGCATACCTTTCTGGATTGCATCGGAGATAGCCTTTGTTGTACTGATGTTGCTGACAACACAACCTACATCTGCAGGAAGTCCGCCGCGAGGAACTTTTCTTCCCATGACATGTTTGATCAGCATCTTCTCAGCACCCTGTGGGTATTTTGTCTTCACTACTACAACTTCAATCTTGTCGCAGTCAGCAGTTTTTGCCTGCATCAGTTCAATAGCATCCGGTTTATTATCTTCAATTACGATCAGACCTTTTTCAGCGTTAACTGTTTTGATAATTGCTTTGAGACCGAAAACTACATCATCTGCAAACTCCAGAAGCACTCTGTGGTCTGCTGTCAGAAGCGGCTCACACTCACAACCATTCAATAAAATGGTATCAATTGGTTTCGGTGGTTTTAATTTTACAGATGTCGGGAATCCGGCACCTCCCATACCAACGATTCCTGCATCACGGATAATCTCAACGATCTCATCCGGTGTCAGGCTGTCAAGATCCTTATGCGGTTTGACAGATTCGTGCAGAGTATTTTTTCCATCCGACTGGATGACAATGGCCATACACTCGCCTCTTGTTGCATGAGGACGAGACTCAATTGCGGTTACGGTACCGCTGACGCTGGAGTGAACCGGTGCACTGATAAATCCAGCTGATTCAGCAATCAACTGACCTACCTGAACCGTATCACCTACCTGCACAACAGGATTTGCCGGAGCGCCTGCATGCATGGATAACGGAATTGCTACTTCCTTAGGATCCGGGAATTTCTCCAGAGCAATATGTTCTGTAAACTCTTTGCGCTCTGATGGATGGATACCGCCGTAGTATCCGTTCAGTCTGTCTTCACGGATTGCTTTTACATATTCATTGACAAATTTGTAATCAACCTTAGAGTAATCACGCACCTGAATCGGCTGATCCAAAAATTCTTCCACACGACCCTGTTTTTCCAGTCTTTTATGTATTTTTTCCCAGGCACAGTCTTTGTTGCCGTCTACTTCACATTTTCCGTCCTTTGCGCCGCCGCACTGTCCGTTAACGAGGCTCTTTGAGCAGTCAACGATCGGACAGATTCCGCCTGTGATGTTCAGGAAACATTGTGCACATGCGTCACAACTCTTCTTTGTCAGAGCCATGCCATGATGTCCTCTGTAATTAAGAGAATTACTTGCTGCATATACAGAAATGTCTGCCATATCTGCAACAGTCTGGATTCCCAAACCACAAGAGATCACAAAAATATTTTCCGTACCTTCTGGGATCATCTCCTGGAATTTTCTTTCGGTCTGAACTTTGTTACACAAAAAATCAACCTTTGCACTACCGGTGATTGTTTTGCCCTGTTCAGCTACGATTTTTTCGAACTCAGCACAATCTGGTTCATCAATGGTTTCAAATTCTTTGAAGCACTTGTTACAAGCAACGATAAACAAATTGTCCTTTCCGGCCAGTAATGACACAAGTTCATCGTTATCTTTCAACTTATACTTAGTATAGTTCTCCAATTGCTCACCTTCCTTATGAAATTGATTTAGAAACCTTATTCTTATCCGCCTTTGTTATTTTTTTCACCCTCTGCACATTTTTACGAAAAAAACAACGCGCAAATAACTTAGGTCTGCAATTAATACATAATTTAGTATAACACACAATATCAATATTATCTAGTCCAAAGATGTTTTTTTTACAAAAAACATACATTTTGCACAATTCCATAACACACATGATAATTAATTAACAATCTTGTATCATTGTTTTTCTGCATTTTTCGCCACCCACCCCATTTCAAATGGGGGATATCGATTCTAATCTTTTTCCATTGCCACCATACACTCTTTTTCACAGAATGCCATTCCGTACTTTATGATCTTTTTCATTCCCCTGCGTTTCAGTCCAACCGCATATTTCCGTTCTTCAATCTGTGTAAGAGCCTCCGCGCAGGCATTGTCCAACCTGCCATTCTCTGCATATTTCAATTCAATGACAATTCCTACCTTATCCGGGGTACAGACGGAAATATCACTGTATCCCTCCCCCAGCTCTGCATTGGACTGAATCAACCAGTCCCCACGGCTTTGCAGGAGGCCTAAGACCATGCCATGATAAAAATTTTCCTTCATGTTTTTTCTTACTGCGGTATCACGGACGCTTATAGAGTTCCACAGGTAGTCATGCATCATTTCTTCAATCAGCCCCGCATCGCCATTTGGGAATGCCTTACAAAACCTTTCTATCTTTGATAAGTCGGCTCTGGAAGTCCCTTTAAACCAGTCTCTGACCAGGTCAATAAAAAGCTTCCTGATTTCTTTGTTAGGAATTGCCAACGCCAACTCGTCCCCGGATGCCCGCCCCCTCTGGGTCAGATAACCAGTAGAAAAGAGTACGCTCCAAAGATTATCAATAGAGTCATCCATCTCTTTATATGTGAGTTCCTGCTTCACAGACTTGACGATAGATTCTCCATCTAAAAGACGCTCGATTTCATCCTTCGTGCTTTTATCTGCCTTACCGATAAAACGCTGCACCATACCGTTCCCGCTCGTATTCGCCCAGTAGTTTTTTGGCTGTGCCTGAGCATCCGCCAGCAGCTCATCACAGTAATTGATTACGTCCCATGGACAGTACACAGATGTCCTGCCAAAGAGATATCCGTCATACCAGTTCCGGATTACCTCCTTAAAAGAAAAAAGTCCATAGAACTTAAGTATTTCATCTACATCCGCATCCGTAAAGCCAAAGTACTCATCATATCTGGCATCCGTAATGGTATGAACCTTCAGATTATTCAGCCCTGTAAAGATACTTTCCTTGGAAATTCGGAGACATCCTGTAAGGACGGCAAACTGCAAATAGTCATTTGTTTTTAAAACATTGCTGAACAGGCCACGGATAAGAGCAACCATCTCATCATAGTAGCCTGCCTGAAATGCCTTATCCAATGGGACATCATACTCATCAATCAGTAATATCACCTTCCGGCCATAATGCTTCGCCAGAAGCTGGGATAAAGTACGAAGGCTGTCCACCAGCATTTCGTCAGCCATCGTAAACTTTCCGGCTTCCACACAGACCAGAGCACTATACATTTCCTTTTCGCCAGGAAGCAGTTCATCGCTCTTTAACAGGCAGTAAAACCGGAGTGCTTCATTTCCGATTACTCTGCGCAGTGCCGCACAAGCCTCCTGATAATTGCGGCCATCTACACTTTTAAGGCTGATGGAAACAACTGGGAACTTCCCCATATAATTTTCACACAGCTCCTTCTCCTGGGAAATTTTCAGCCCGTCAAACAATGTTTTATCGCAGCCAATTTCAAAAAAGCACTTCAGCATACTCATATTAAGCGACTTTCCGAAACGCCTGGGGCGGGTAAATAGATTCACTTCCCCCCAGTTTTGTAAAAGTTCTGCAATGAACATGGTTTTATCCACATAGTAAAAATTATTTGTCCTGATTTTTTCAAATCCATCAATCCCAATCGGAAGCTTTCTACCCATCTTCAACCAGCTCCTTTCCGGCATCACAGCAAAATAACATCTGATTCTTTTTGGTCATTTTATCACGAATATCTTTGTGAAGCAAGAAAACGCCATCGCTTGATTCCCGAAACAAACCTTACATAGCAATCGTTCGCTCTTCTATCCTTATTCTGAAAATCCCAGAAGCTTTTATTTCTATGCTTTTAATTCTTTTAAAGCCTTTAGCTGCCCTTTTGCAGTCTGAATTCATGTGTTTGCCGTGCGCTTATCAAAATGTCACGTTCAATTCACGCCCCTGCGAGAGGGGCTTCAGGTACATACACATGCATGTCACTGACCAGAGTCGATTTCAATTCACGCCCCTGCGAGAGGGGCTTCGGTAGGCTTTCCTTACTGCCATGCGCTGAGCGGTATTTCAAGTTACCAACCCCCATTTCAAATGGGGGTTTAATCTTAGCCCCTCCAGGGCATT
>JAUNPJ010000046.1 GCA_030536755.1 Eubacteriales bacterium
CAGGATGGAATGGAACCGGAAAACGTATCTCCATCAAAGATACTCGTGGTATCATCGACGCTATCTTAAACGGAGACATCAAGAACGCACCAACTAAGAAGATCCCATACTTCAACTTCGAAGTACCTACAGAGCTTCCAGGTGTTGATCCTGCAATCCTTGATCCTCGTGACACATACGCTGATGCTTCCGAGTGGGAGACAAAAGCTCAGGATCTGGCTGACAGATTCATCAAGAACTTCTCTAAATATGAAGGAAACGAAGCTGGTAAAGCACTGGTTTCTGCTGGTCCTCAGAAATAAAAAAATGAACGGAAACGTTGTCTGCGTGCCTGATGAAACATTCAGGTACGCGGCATAAAAAGAATCCTGCCAAAGTCATTTTTGTGTACTTTGGCAGGATTCTTTTGGGTTCAGACAGAACATCTTGTTTCGATTGTATATCCGAGCATTGTCTGCATAATCGGTCCAGAGGATTTTTTGTTGCGAATCATATCAATTAGAAGCTGTGCGGCCGTTTCGCCGCTGGTTTTATAATAAAAATGCGCCGTTGTGAGGTGTGGAAGGATGTACTTTCCGGCCCAGTTATCATCGAGACCGACGACACTGATGTCTTCTGGAATGCGAATTCCCCGTTGCTTCAGAGTTTCCATAGCGCCGAAAGCGATTCGGTCTGTTGCACAGATGAGGCCGTCTAATTCCTCTGTCTGGTCGAGAAGAAGCTGCATGGAATGCTGGCCACCTTCTGTTGTGAAATCGCAAAGTGAAAAAGCAAGAGAGGCGGGATCAAGGTCAAATTCTTTCATGGCAGCCTCTACGCCGCGGCGGCGGTTAATGCCAACAGCAACATCACGCTCGGTCACACCGATAAAACCGAGTTTTCTGCGTCCTTTTTCCAGAATCAATTTTGTTAAGTCGTAAGCTGCGCCAAAATCATCGTGGTAGACGCAGGGAACATGACGAAATTGCTGACCGACAATGACGATTGGAATGGGAGAATTTTTGATGATTTCCTCGTGCTGAGGTGTCATGACGGTGGCCATCATAATGATTCCGGCAACAGGACGGTTCTGAAAAAGTTTCAGATAGGCCAGTTCTTTTTCCGGATTATTATTTGTGTCAGCCAGCAGACCGAGAAATCCTTCTTCGGCAAGAGTTTGTGAAGCACCTCGTGTGACGCGTGTTACAGCATCGGAATCAAGTTTCGGGACAATCAGACCTACATGGTCGGTTACTTTTGTTCGTAGCATTTGGGCAATGGCATCTGGCTGATAGCCGGTTTCCTCCATTGCCTGCTGGATGCGTTCCCGTTTATCCTGACTCAGCGAACCGCCGTTTAAATAACGGCTTACGGCGGAAGGGGACACACCGGCTATTTCTGCCAATTCTTTCATGGTCATGAAAAATACCTCCTTATGAAAAAATTATAGCATAGTTTAGATAGAACTGCAAAGTGCTTCTGTATAGCTGTAAAATTCACAAGTCACTATGCTATGAAATGGTTATGAAAACGTAGTCAATATTTGAAATGGATTGAATTGGATAAAAGAACAGGGAATGTGAAAAGTAAACAAAAAATATATAAAAAAATTATTAAAATTCCCAACTAGACGAAGAGGGATTGATGGTATATTATGAAATCATATTAAAAACGATTTCAAATAAAAAACAAAAAGGAGGAGTTTCATTATGGATTATCAAAAATGTGCGCAGGAAATCTATATGACAGTGGGAAAGCGTGAAAATCTTGTCAGCGCAGCTCACTGTGCAACACGTCTTCGTCTGGTGACGAAAGATAACAGTATCGTGGATATGAAAAAACTGGAGGATATCGATGGGGTAAAAGGTGTATTTTCTTCCAATGGACAGCTTCAGATTATCATTGGTACAGGAACAGTAAATAAAGTATATGATGAGTTTCTGGCAGTTTCCGGTATGAGCGCGGCAACAAAAGATGACGTTAAGGCAGCGGCAGCGGCAGCCCAGCCATTGCCAAAAAGGATGGTAAAGGCTCTTGGAGATGTGTTTGTTCCCATACTTCCGGCCATTGTAGCAGCAGGTTTGATGATGGGATTAGTCGAAGCTCTTGGTAAGTTTTTTCCGGCTTTTGCGGGAAGCGATATATACAGCTGGATGGATCTTGTTTCTAACACCGCAATCGTATATCTGCCGGTATTGGTTGCAATTTCTTCTGCCAGAGTGTTCGGCGGAAATATTTTTCTGGGTGGAACCATTGGTATGCTGTTAATGCATATGAATCTTTTGAGCGCATGGACGGCAGCTTCCGATCCGTCACAGATTCAGTATTGGCATATCCTTTGCTTTGATATTCGTCAGGTGAATTATCAGGGGCATATTATTCCGATTATTATTGCAATCTGGATTATGTGTCAGCTGGAAAAATGGCTGCATAAACATGTTCCAGAGATGATCGACCTGTTTGTAACACCTCTTATTACGGTCATTGTAACTGCATTTTTAACGATGTCTGTTATTGGACCGGCTTTCATTGTGGTAGAAAACAATATTCTTACAGTTGTGAAATGGCTGCTCGCGTTGCCTATGGGGATAGGTTCCTTTATTTGTGGCGCTGTGTATCCTCTTACAGTTGTCTGTGGTATTCATCACATGTTTAATGTGCTGGAGGCGGGAATGATTGCGGAGAATGGTATGAATTTTTGGCTTCCTGTTTCCTGTTCCGCGAACTTTGCAATGTGTGCTGCCTGTGTTGCAGTATTTGTAAAGGCTAAAAATGTGAAGACAAAATCCCTGGCATTGCCGGCTGGTCTGTCTGCTTCTCTTGGAATTACAGAGCCAGCAATTTTTGGTATTAACCTCCGATATGTAAAACCACTGGTCTGCGGTATGGTTGGTGCTGCTTTTGGCGCGGCATTTGGTACAATTGTCGGTGTGTATGGTTCTGCATACGGAGTCACCGGTATTCCTGGATTTTTAATTACAACAGACTGTACCATGCAGTATACAATCATGCTTTTGATTGCAGGAGGGATCTCTTTTGTACTCACTTATATTTTATGGAAAGAGGACATACCGGAGGCAGAAACAGCAGCAACTGTTGAAAAAACTGTAGAGACAAAGTGGGAACCTGGAACGATTATCTGTCCGGTTAAGGGCGTGGCTGTGGCAAACGATCAGATTCCGGATGAAACATTTGCATCGGGTGCTCTTGGAGGCGGCGTTGGGATTGAACCGGAAGAAGGTATTGTTGTTGCACCTTGTGATGGTGAAATTTCTTCTATTGCAGACAGTAAGCATGCAATTGGAATTACATCTTCGGATGGAATGGAAATATTGATTCATGTAGGGATTGATACGGTTGCAATGAATGGAAAAGGATTCCAGCCGCAGGTTTCACAGGGCGACCAGGTGAAGGCTGGACAGGTGATCATGAAGTTTTCTATCGAGGAAATTAAACGGGCAAATTATCCGGCAATTACAGCTGTTCTTTTGACAAACTCTGATGATTATAGTAATTTTAAGGTGATAAAAACGGGCAAAGTGAGCAGTGTTGATACAATCATGACTGTTTAAAAAATAATGGTGAAAGGCGTGTACATAGTTGAATAAAAAACTAATTTTTCTTGATATTGATGGGACATTGACCGAACCTGGAAAAAACATACCTCCGGAATCAGCTGTAGAGGCAGTTGAGATGGCAAGAAGGGCAGGGCATAAAGTATTTCTGTGTACAGGAAGAAATTATGGTATGCTCAAACCACTTTTGAAATATGGATTTGATGGCCTGATTGCCAGTTCCGGCGGCTACATTGAGGTTGAAAAAAAGGTGATCTACGATCATCCAATGACGAAAGAGCAGGAGCAAAGAGCCATGGATGTTCTCGCTCAGAATCAGATTTTTTGTACGATAGAATGCAGAGATGGTTCCTATACGGATGAAAGATTGAAAGACTTTCTGCGTGATAATCAGGATAAGAGTGAAAACAGTGAATTGCTTCGCTGGAGAGAACAGATTGAACAGTCGTTGGGGATTCGGCCAATGTCGGAATATAAGGGGCAGCCGCTTTATAAGATTGTCATGATGGCGCTGTCCAGAGAAAGTCTGGAAAACGCAAAGAAAATACTGGGGAAAGATTTTGCGTTCTGCATTCAGGAAACGAAAGGTCATACGATTCATAACGGAGAATTAATTTGTACAGATTATGACAAAGGACAAGCTGTAGAACGTGTATGCAGCTATTTGGGGTATACTGTGAAAGATACGATTGGATTCGGTGACAGTATGAACGATTTGGAGATGATGGAAATGGTAGGGATCAGTGTTTGTATGCAGAATGGGAGTAATGCATTGAAAAATATTGCAGACTATGTCTGTCCTCCATATTATGAGAATGGGATTTATGAAGCGTTTCAGAGGTATCAATTATTGATATAGAAATTTGGCTGTTGTGGATGGTTATACCGATTCCTTTTGGCCTGCAGCACATATTGGCGATGTTTGTTGCCAATATCGCACCAATCATTATACTGGATTAAGCTGATCCAGCCGATTGGGTCTGTAGTGCTTATTTTGATGAAGGGGCTAAAAATCGGCATTAACCGACAGCCCCATGATTCTTTTTTATTGATTAAATGTGGGATAACATAAATTAATTAATAGCATGTTTGTGTTCTGGTGTGAATTCATGTTTGTCTGTCCAGGAGAAAAATCCTGCCAGTAAAGTACCGGAAATGGAATGCCATACACAGGAAACGGCGCAGATGATTGCGGATTCCGGTGTAGATGCAAACTGAGCTGTTGTGGTTGCCAGATTTGTTGCAAGTCCTGCATTCTGCATACCGACTTCAATGGAAATGGTACGTTTTTTGGCGGTGTTCATACCGGTAAGTTTTCCGGCACCATATCCAAGCAGATATCCGAGACTGTTATGAAGCAGTACCGCTGCAAAGATGACAATACCTGACTGGAAGAATTTCGCTCCCTGAGAAGAAATGACGCCTCCGACAACGCAGGCAAGACCTAAAACAGCAATGCCAGGCATGATTTTTTGTACTTCCTGGAACCATTTTTTCTGTCCGTAAAGGAAGTTAATCAAAAATCCGATTGCAACAGGAACAATGACAGTCTCAACAATAGAAATCAGCATTGGAAATCCATGAATTGCAATTTTTGTACCGCTGGCAAGGAAAGAAACCATCAGTGGTGTCATAACTGGCGATAAAATAGTGGATACGGTAGTCATTCCAACAGAAAACGCAACATCTCCGCCGCAGAGATAAGACATAATATTGGAAGAGACACCTCCCGGGCAGCAGCCTACCAGAATCAGACCAAGGGCAATTCCGTCTGGAAGATGAAGCGCCTTTGCTACACCAAATGCCAGGAAAGGCATGATCAGATACTGGGCAACTGCACCGATGCAGATATCCAGCGGACGCTGCGCGAGAATTTTAAAATCGTTGGTTGTCAGAGTCAGTCCCATGCTGAACATGATGAGGCCGATGATGATGGACTGGCTGGTGAATTTGTTTGCAACAGGATCGACGAACAGCTGAAAATTGACCCATCCCATAAGAGAGGGAACAAAAAAGGTAACAGCTGCGATGGCGATTACAACAATAGAAGTGTAATCAGATAATAGTTTACTGAGTTTTTGTAATGCTTTCATAATAAGTCCTCCTAAATATAGAAACATACTCAAAGAGAAGTACTTTATCGTTCGTTGTTGAAAGGTACAGCACGAAATAGAATTATTCTGCAATAAAAAAACCCTTCCAGTATGAACTGAAAGGGACGAAATAATCCGCGTTACCACCCTGCTTCTGCAAAAAACTGCAGCACTCAAAACGTACCATCATACGTTTTCCCTTTAACGGAGGATTCCGGCAAGACTTACTTATATTTCAGACTGCTTCTTAGAGAGGATATTTGTATTTACCGATATGCCTGTTCACACCAGCCACAGGTTCTCTGAATATCCGCATAAATACAACTTTGTTCTCTTCAACGAATTTGTGGACTTTCTTTGATTTGCTGTCACTTATTATAGTCCTGTCAAGTGAAATGTCAAGACAGGACACAGAATGTTCACAAAATAAAAAAGAGGAATGCCTTGAAAAACAAGTACGGAAGATTTGCAATCTATGGTATAATGAAGATGCATCATTGACTGCGCAATCCTCGTGTTTGTGCAGTCAATGTCGCAAAAAATACAAATGAGAGGTATTAATAGTATGAACAAATCAGTAAGCATTGATAACATTTATCAGCTGGACGGAAAAGTTCCTGTCGGCAAGGCAATTCCTTTCGGCCTGCAGCACATATTGGCGATGTTTGTTGCCAATATCGCACCAATCATTATTGTTGGCGGTGCCAGCGGTCTTGATGGCAAACAGACTGCCATGCTGATACAAAGTGCCATGGTCATGGCGGGAATCGGAACATTAATACAGCTCTTCCCGCTGTGGAAGGTTGGTTCAGGACTTCCGATTGTTATGGGAATCAGTTTTACCTTTGTTGCGGTTTTCTGCTACATAGGACCTACATATGGGTATAATGCTATTGTAGGGGCTGTTTTGATTGGCGGTATTGTGGAAGGTATTCTGGGATTGTTTGCAAAATATTGGATTAAGCTGATCCAGCCGATTGTGTCAGCAAGCGTTGTTACGGCGATTGGATTTTCTCTGTTGTCCGTTGGAGCGTCTTCCTTCGGAGGCGGAAGCGGAAGTGACAATTTTGGTTCTGCAACCAACTGGATTCTTGGAACAATTACGCTGCTGTGCTGTATCCTGTTCAACATTTTTGCAAAATCGTATTGGAAGCAGCTGTCTGTTTTGTTTGGACTTGTGGTAGGTTATATTGTGGCAGCTATTATGGGAGTTGTAGATTTTTCAGGGCTGAAGGATGCTTCTCTTGTGGCATTTCCATCTCTGATGCCATTCAAACCGGAGTTTAACGTAGATGCGATTGTGTCTGTGGTGCTTATTTTCCTGGTATCCGCGACGGAGACGATTGGTGATACTTCTGCACTGGCAAATTCCGGTCTGAATCGGGATGTTACGACAAAAGAGGTATCAGGTTCTCTGGCCTGCGATGGTTTTATCAGTGCGTTATCTTCTATTTTTGGATGTCTTCCGATTACATCATTCAGTCAGAATGTCGGTCTTGTTGCAATGACAAAAGTAGTCAATCGTTTCACGATCGGAATTGGTGCAATTATCATGATTATTGCAGGAATTTTCCCGATATTCGGCGCACTTCTGGCAACTTTGCCGGACGCTGTGCTGGGCGGCTGTACGATTATGATGTTTGGAACGATTGTAGTGAGTGGTCTGCAGATGATCAGCAAATGCGGGTATTCCCAGAGAAATATCACAATTGCGGCACTGGCTTTGAGCACAGGAATTGGTTTTACGCAAGTTCCTGAAATCTTCAATATTTTCCCGCAGATGGTACAGAATATTTTTGCGGAAAACTGTGTAGCCGTTGTATTTCTTGTAGCAATTATCCTGAATCTGGTGCTGCCAAAGAATATGGAAGCAGCGTAAGAAGGGGCTTATGGACATAAACGAAAATAAATGGGACAAACTGCTCCGTATCCGGACTTCCGGCAGAGATGACTCCAGGTCAGATCAATACCGGTATCCGTATGAACCTACGCCATATTCTGTGTTGGAGCGACTGGCCTTTTCCGGATATATCGGAAAGAAAAATACGCTGGTGGATTATGGATGCGGAAAGGGAAGAGTGGATTTTTTCCTGTCTTATCAGACGAGATGCCGCTCCATTGGAATTGAATATGATGAGAGGATTTTTGAAACTGCGGCAGAGAATCAAAAAACAACAGTTTCAGCGGGACGTGTGAAACTTGTATTACAAAACGCAGAAACGTATGTGGTACCGGAAACTGCAGATCGATTTTACTTTTTCAATCCTTTTTCTGTAGAAATTCTGAGAAGTGTTCTGGAGCGAATCAAGGAGTCCTATTATGAACATCCACGGGAAATGCTGTTATTCTTCTATTATCCTTCGGATGAGTATGTATCGCATCTGATGACGATGGATGAATTGACGTTTCTTGATGAGATTAATTGCAGGGATTTGTTTGATGGAGAAAATTCCAGGGAGAGAATCCTGGTGTTTCAAATAGGATAAAAATAGAAGTCAGGAATTGTTCTAAATAAAAAAACAGTTCCTGACTTTTCGTTTATCGATTTCCCAATTGCCAGAAAGCGACTGCGCTGGCGGCGGCCACATTCAGGGAATCGACTCCGTGAGACATTGGAATGCAAACGGTATAATCGCAGTCGGCAATGGTGGATGAGGCAAGCCCATCTCCTTCTGTGCCGAGTATAATGGCTAGTTTTTCTTCGGACATCAGCTGCGGATCATCGATGTTCACAGCATGGTCGCTGAGTGCCATAGCGGCTGTCCGAAAGCCCATGCGTTTCAAAATATCCATGGCAGGTTTTGGCCACTCAGTGTCATTTGTCCCGAGAAAGGTCCATGGAATCTGGAAAACAGTACCCATGCTGACACGGATTGCACGCCTATACAGTGGATTGCTGCATGCCGGTGTAAGAAGTACCGCGTCCATATTTAAGGCTGCTGCAGAGCGGAAAATGGCGCCGACGTTTGTGGGATTGACCACATTTTCCAGTATGGCGATGCGGTGCGCATGTGAGCATACTTCCTCAACAGTCGGGAGCGGTGGACGGCGCATGGCACATAAGGCGCCGCGTGTCAGATTGAAACCTGTCAGCTGCGTCAGCACGTCAAAATCGGCGGTGTAGACAGGAATATCTTTGCAGCGCGCAACGATATGCTGTGCCTGTCCTGCGATATGTTTTCGTTCCAGCAGAAGCGAAACTGGGATGCAGCCTGCATCAAGCGCACGTTCAATGACTTTTGGACTTTCGGCAATGAAAAGCCCTTTTTCCGGTTCGTGGCGGTTGAGCAATTGATTTTCTGTAAGCCGTGCGTAGACATCCAGTTCCGGTGCATGAAAATCTGTGATCTCAATAATATTTGGCATGAAATTCTCCTTCGAATAATTTTATGATAAAATATTATAGAAAATGGAGGAAAAAGTGTCAAATCTTAAAATTCAAAGGGGAGATAGCTATGGCAAAATCAAAGAATGGATATCCTCATATTGATATGAAACAAACAGGAAAACTTTTAAAAAGATTAATTTTTGAGAACGGTTACACTGTAAAAGAAGTTCAACAGTACTTGAATTTATCCTGCCCTCAGCCGGTATATCGTTGGATGAAAGGGGAAATTCTGCCTTCTCTGGATCACATGTACGCATTAAGCAGATTTTTTGGAATACATATGGAAGAAATGATTGTTCCAAAGCAGGAACATGAAATATTTATTGAGGAGAGAGCTTACCATCAAGCGGAAGCGCGGTATGCAGCATATTACAAATATTTTTCAGAGAAGATTGCATGACGATAGATTTTGGATTAACCGTCCAATGACAAAATGCAGGTTTGTTGATACTATATTTTTGCAAGAGATATGAAAATATGGAAGCAAGATGGAAGGAATGAAAATGGCTATTCTGATGGTTGACTATGAAAATGTCTGGGGGACAAATGGCTTAAAAGGTGTAGAATATCTCACATCAGAGGATGTACTTTATATATTTTATTCACAGTGCTGCGAAAAAATTCGAGCTGAATATATGGAAGCAATCAGAAACAGCAACTGTGATTTTATGATATATAAATTGAGGAAGACAGGCAAGAATGCACTTGATTTTTATATAGCTTCTCAGGTAGGAGAATGTTGTGTAACATGATATAGCTGGAGTGATGCTTGAAGGATGCAAGGAAAAAACAATTACAGAGTGTTGCAAAATAGATGAGTAATTATCTATGGAGTAGCGCTTCTTTTTTTGCACAAAACAGAAGCGGGAGTGCTGGCATTTCCTGTGGCGGAGTGCTATATCCATAATCATATGAATATGAAAAGAGCTGAAGATTCGAATTAGGTCTTCAGCTTTTTTTACATTTCAGCAATTCCCTTGGAATAGAATGAGAGGTTGTTTTGGAAAATAAATATGTGGTATGATAGCCGTATAGCGATAGTGCGAACTGCGAAATCAGCGTAGCTGATTTCCCCTAGCGAGTGGAAGAAAATTTTGCAAAGCTTTAGTAAACTGATAACAATACAGTAGGAAAATCCTATCAGGTAAGGTCTAACCAACCGCCTGTATCGAGTCCTTGGAACCGAAATAATAAATAAAATTTCTCAGATGGGAGATGAATTTTTTGATATATATTTATACTTATAAAAAAGAAGACAATGACTGGATTTTAAAAAATGATTTATTCTTTAATTTGTATACAAGCAATCAGACGTTAACAGATTTTGATAAAAAGGCTATTAAGGATATTGATAATGCCCAGGTACCAGATGACTATCATATTGAAACAAAATATGGTTTGGGGACTATCAGGAATCTTTCGAGTGGATGCAAAACATATTTGAATATTGTAAAAAATCCAGATAAAGTAGTCAGTGTTGAAGAATGCGGAGGAAATGTTTTGGAAAAGATTTTTTGCATGGATGAAATTCATATATATATGAGCAGACCAGAACGATTTTTTATTAATGAGTCTGTGCAAATTTGTTTTAATGACAAGGATATTGTGTTGGGAAAAGCGGGCTATGAACGGTGGTGGAGTAAAGAATATGAGAGGAGAGCGGAGAATGATTTATAATAGTATTGAGTTTAAAGCAAATCCTTTTTCGTATAGATTGGAATTCAATAGCAGGATTACTCTGGTAAGGGGAGATAGTGCAACCGGAAAGACATATTTATATCAAATGCTGGAGGATTTGAAAATGATAGATAAATTTCGGGCAATTAAACTGTTTAATTATAAAAGTGATGATTTTCATTCTGAATTAAAAGAATGTCGTAATAGATTTATTGTCATAGATAATGCAGACATTTTATTAGATGATGAAGATAGAAAATTTATCAATTTCGAAAAAAGTAATCAGTATATGTTGTTTTTGAGAAATTGTGATGGGTTAAATTTATCGATGGAAAGTTTCACAGTTCTTGAAGAACATGCTTATACGGTTACATTAAAAAGAGAGTTGGTGATGCCATGAAATATTTGTGGACAGAAGATAGAGGTGCAGGATTTCATTTTTGGAAATTAGTAAACCAACACGTATTTCAGGGGCAGATGGTTGTGGAAAGCAAATTAAGCAATCAAGGATTATTAGATGCGATAAGAGGATTAAGACCAGAACCAGATGATATGTATTATATTGCATTTGACATAGTCTATGATAACATGGATATTGTGAATAAACTTTTGGAGTTACAACAATTAATCAGTAAATACCCAAAACAGATTGTGTTGTTAGATGTGACATGTTTTGAATATATTATTCTTTCATTCAGTCATTTGATTGAATGGACTGGAACTGGAAAAAAAGACAAGATTGAGATGCGCAAACATATTCTAAGTGCTTTAAACAATCATAAAATAGAACTTGAAAAAATAGAAAATCGAAAGACGCTGGATTACTTGATGGGGTTTAAACGATTTTCTACAGAAAGAGTGTTGGAAGCTATTACATATGAATTGACAGACAGTGATGTGTGGAGTGTGAAAGGTGATTCAATGGGAGAATGCTGGTGTCAGGATTGTTGTGTCCTGGTTAACCCGAAAAAGTCGCATTGTGGCTTGGGAAATATGTCTGGAACAGAGAAAATAGATATATTGTTGAAAGATGAGGAAGCGAATAGAATTATAAGCAGAATCTCTGCGGCGGAGTGCTATAATACCCATAATCATTGGAAAATTAAAAACAGGAGAAAGCGCGTATGAAAATCATTTTTTCGCCTGCAAAGAGAATGAATGTGGATCTGGATAAGCTGGATTATGTATCTTTGCCTGTGTTTATGCAGGATACGGAAGTAATCATGAAATGGATGCAGCAGTTATCCTACGAGGAAGCAAAAAAACTCTGGTGCTGCAATGATGGCATTGCCAGTTTGAATTTTGAGAGATTTCGCCACATGGATTTATACCGCTCATTGACACCGGCGATTTTGTCTTATGAGGGAATTGCGTATCAATATATGGCACCAGCAGTTTTTGAAAACAGTCAGTTTGCCTATGTGCAGGAACATTTGCGGATTCTTTCGGCATTTTACGGGGTGTTAAAACCTCTGGATGGCGTGACACCGCATCGTCTGGAAATGCAGGAAAAAGCGAACGTCGGAGGCTGTAAAAATCTCTATGAATTCTGGGGAAAACGCCTGTATCAGGAGGTTGTGGATGAGAGCAGAGTGATTATCAATCTGGCATCAAAAGAATATTCCAAATGTATCGAAAAATACATACAGCCGGAGGATACTTATATCACCTGCGTGTTTGGAGAATTTGTCGGCGAGAAGGTTGTCCAGAAGGGCGTATATGCAAAGATGGCCAGAGGTGAGATGGTGCGCTATATGGCAGAAAAGAAAATCTCAGATCCGAAAGAAATGAAGAAATTTGACCGCCTTGGATATTCCTATCGACCGGAATTGTCCACGGATACAACATATGTTTTTATCAGAGAAACAAAACTGTGGAGGCAGCCAACAGTGGCAGACAAATGATATAACAGGAGAAAAATTAGAAATTATGAGTGCGAATGCATCGTATTATTATCATCAATTGAATAAAGAACAGCAGAAGGCCTACTATGCCATGAAATCCGGGCTGCAGTCGCTGGCAGCTTCATTTCCGGTGCCGCGTTTGTCGGCGAAAGAACTGGTGGATATCTATTTTATGGTGCGGCTGGACTGCCCGGAGATTTTCTACTCCGTAAAGTTCAGTTACAAATACTATCCCGATTCAGAATATGTGGAATTGAAGCCGGAATATCTGTTTCCAAAAAATAAAATCAAAGAGCATCAGCAGGCCATGCAGGCGCGTATCCGGAAATTGATTCGTCCCGCAGAAAAACTGGATGAGAAGGGGAAAGAACAGTATATTCACGATTTTATCTGCCAGAATATCACATATGATAAATTAAAAAAAGCATACTCCCATGAAATCATCGGGGCTCTCGGACATGGCGTGGGCGTCTGCGAGGGAATTGCCAAGACCGTCAAAATTCTCTGTGACAATCTGGGTGTCTGGTGCGTGATTGCTCTGTCGGAGGCAAATCCTGAGAAGGGGATCAAATATCGTCATGCCTGGAATGTGCTGCGAATCGAAGGCGAGCATTATCATCTGGATGCAACGTTTGACAATACGCTCAGTCATGAGGATGTGATTCGTTATGATTATTACAATCTCAGTGACACACAGATCTTTCGGGATCATGAGCCGGTGATCTGGAAAATACCTGTGTGCAAGGATGGCAATCATACTTATTATAGAGAGAAAAAGATATCCTTTACGAAACAGGAGGACGTGCGAAAACGCGCGGCACAGGCGGCGAAAAAAGGAAAAATCCTGCTGTTTCACTGGCGCGGCGTATATCTCACCAGAGAAGTTCTGGGGGAATTGCTGCAGATACTGGAAGAAGAGGCGGCGAAAAAGCAAAAGCATGCGTATTTGTCTTTGAACTGGCCACAGGCAGTCCTTCAGGTAGCTTTTAAGGAAGAAGCATCGTCGCAGCAGATTGTGATGGAAGAAGCCAATGAAGGTGAAAAGTATGATGTAAAGGAATAAAACAATCACGAAAGGATGAATGATTATGGGACATTTTTATTTTATCAGACACGGACAGACCATATGGAATGTAGAAAATAAGATTTGCGGCGCAACGGACATTGCTCTGACAGAGCTTGGACATCAGCAGGCCATCGAGACAGGAAAGAAAATTCTTAAGGAGGGAATCCAGGCGGATGAGATTTTGTATTCTCCGTTGGTGCGTGCGGCGGATACCGCAAAACACATTTCTGAAATTACAGGCATTCCGGCAAGGGAGGAACCTCGTCTGATCGAACAGAACTTCGGAAAATATGAGTCTACACCGCGTGATGGAGCAGAATTTCAGGAGGCAAAAAAGGAATGTGCGATTCGCTACGAGGGAGGAGAATCCATGCTGCATCTGGCACAGAGAATTTACAATCTGCTGGATGATATCAAGGCAGAATCTGATCATAAAACCTACATACTGGTGGCGCACAATGGAATTTCGAGGGTGGTGCACTCCTATTTCCATGAAATGACGAATGCACAATACGCATCATTTGGAGTCAAAAACTGCGCTGTCGTGCGATACGATTTTGAAGAATAATCACTCTCCTTTGGGGGGCAAAGAAAAAATATTTTGTATTCCATGGTAAGCGATTTCAACGGGAATATTCCCAAGCTCATCGAGTGAGCAGGAAGTCTCTCCTTTCAGCCAACTCTGGTAAACAGCGATAATTCCGGAAGCAAAAAACTGAGTGTACAATTCTAGATGTTCTTTTGGTATTTTTGCAAGATGGGAGTAAGTGTCCACGACCGTGCGCACAATGATTTCCTGCACCTGTTCCCAGAAGAAATTGTAATTGGTGTGGCGGGCAATGTGTCTGTAGAAGTCCATATGCTCGCCAAGGATATGGTTGAGTGTACGGAAAATGCATCCGACATCATAAGGGTGCTGAAAAAAGTCATTTTCTTCCAGTGTTTGCAAAAGTTCCCGAATCAGGGCTTCTGTAAACTCTGAGATGATATCATCCACGGAACGATAATGAAGATAAAAGGTTTTTCGGTCGATATTGGCATGGCGCGCAATCTCGGCGATGGATATTTTCGTTGTATTCTTTTCCATCAGAAGAGAAAGATATGCGTTTTGAATGGCTGATTTTGTTTTTACGATTCGTTTATCCATTTTATTAAACCCCACTTTTTGAGAATCTGTAGATTACCCCCCATTTAGCTGCGAAGTGGCAATTGCCCGGGGGACTTCTTTTCCAGTATAATACCCATGTGTGGAAAAATCAATAACTGCTGAATAACAGGAGTGATGATTGGCACACAGAATACACAGGGATGATAAACCCGGAAAGAGGGAGTTATGAAATATTTGATTTTTATGGACGTTTCAGGAGATATCAACATTGAGGCAGCAGGTGCACAGGAACTGAAGTTTATTCCGATGGAATATTCTCTGGGTGATGAAATGCGTACCTGTGAGGGCATGGAAAATTCGGATCTATTAAAAAAGTTTTATGATGGACAGAGAAATGGTGATCTGACAAAGACTTCTCAGATTTCTCCGTATCTGTATGAGCAGTACCTGGAGCCATATTTTGAGCAGGGATATTCGGTGCTGTATTTGTGTTTATCCAGCGGGCTTTCTTCTACTTTCCAGTCTGCATGCATGGCACGTACAGCGCTGAAAGAAAAGTACCCACAGCAGGATTTTTATCCGGTGGACAGCCTGTCGGCAACCGGAGGCATGGGCGTGCTGGCAGAGCGTGCACTCAGAAACAAAAACAACGGTATGGATCTTGAGGCAAACTACGAAGATCTCTGTCAGGCAGTCAAACACATCAAACACTGGTTCATGGTACAGGATCTGATGTATCTGAAACGCGGAGGCAGAATCAGTGCAGCGACAGCCGTAGTAGGTTCCGCTTTGAATGTGAAGCCTATTTTGAAAATCGATGAGAAGGGAAAGCTTGAAACATTTGCGAAAAAACGCGGCAACAAGGCAGCCGCAAAAGCACTTCTGGAGAATTTTGCTTCGTCTTACGATGAAAAGTCTGGGGATGTGATCTATATCGTTGATGCAGATGCACAGGATATGGGCGATTATCTGGAGGCAGAGGTGAAGAAGCTTTATCCCGAAGCAGTTGTCCGTCGAAGCATGCTGTCTCCGATCATCGGGGCACATACAGGACCGGGTATGGCGGCAATCTGCCATATGGGAAAATAAGACGGCTGTTGCTATGTAAGATTATAACAAATTGTGTTGTCAATTATTGACCACTTAGTCTATTTACAATATAATGGACTAAGTGGTCTATTATTATGGAGGAAAACATGAAAAAAGAAGAGAAAACAGAATTGACAAAGAAAAAAATACTCTCTGCCGCAATGGAGGAATTTGGAACGAATGGATACCGGGGAGCATCGCTGAATGCGATCTGTCAGGCAGGAATTCCCAAGGGGCTGTTGTATCACAATTTTAAAAATAAGGATGCGCTGTATCTTTCCTGTGTGGAATGGTGTTTTCAGGCATTGACAGAGTGTTTGAGAGAAGCGCAGATTGGAAATGATCTGGAAAAATATATGCAGGTGCGAATGAAATTTTTCAGAGAGCATAAGATGGAAGCCCACATATTTTTTGACGCTGTCTTGCAGCCTCCCGAGAAACTGTATTCTGAAATCTGTATGCTGAAAAAAGAATTTGATGAATTGAACAGGGAATTATATAGAGAGATGATGAGTTCGCTGCAGCTGAGAGAGGATGTTTCTTATGAAGATGCGATGCGGTATTTTACAATGCTGCAGGAAATGTTTAATCATTCGTTTAGCTGCCAAAACTATGGAAATATGTCATTATCCGATAAAATAGAAATTCATGAGAGAGACTTACCGAAAATATTGGATTTGATGCTGTACGGGATTGCAAGGAGGGATGATTGATGCCGGGGCTTTTGATTCGTTGGGGAATAGTTGTTGTCATTGCTTTTTTGATTGGAAAAGGAGTTTCGAAATTAAGACTTCCGGCCATACTGGGCTGGTTGATTGCTGGAATGGTGTTGGGACCTTATGCACTGGGGATACTGCCGGATGAATTGGTGAATGCCGGATGGTATCAGAATATCATTCATGTTCTGGAATGTGCAGTAGGATTTATGATTGGAACAGAACTTGTGTGGAAAAAAATCAAAAATTACGGAAAAGCTCTGATTCTGACTACGTTGGCACAGTCCCTGGGAACTTTTCTGCTGGTATCTGGAGTGTTTTCTGTGATCTTTGTGCTGAGAGACATTCCTGTTTATCTGGCGTTTCTGTTCGGAGGAATTGCACTTGCTACGGCACCGGCACCTGCGTTGTCTATTGTTCAGGAATTTAAGACGCAGGGGGATGTAACAAAAACATTGATTCCCATGGCTGCTCTTGATGATATGGTGGGAGTGGCAGTCTTTTTTACGACAGTAGCTGTAGTTTCGCGCCAGATATCGGGAAATGGAATGCCGTTGTATATGATTCCCGTGATGATCGTATTGCCGATTTTGATTGGCATTCTTACAGGAGTTCCTGCCGGAAGATTATTGAAAAAAGACAGGACAACGCCGCAGACGATTATGATCTTGATGGGAATGATTACAGTAACTGCATGCATCGGGTATTTTTGTAATATGTATTTGATGCCGTCTCCTCTGTTAAACTATATGCTGATGGGAATGGCTTTTTCGGCAACCTTCTCCAATATGGTTACGGAAGAACGTCTGCAGAGAATTGTTGTTGATTTCAATCCTCTGCTTGGTATTTTTATGATTGTTGTTATATTAAATCTGGGCGCACCGCTTGATTATCATGCGATCCTGGGTGCTGGCGTGTATACTGTTGTTTATATCGTTGTCCGTGCTTTCGGAAAATATTTTGGAGCACGGCTGGGAGCAAAGGCTACACATATGCCGATAACCGTACAGAAATATCTTGGTTTTACCCTTTTGCCGCATTCCGGAGTATCTTTGGTATTTACCGGTATAGCAGTTTCTGCCTTAATGGGAACTGCACCGGAATGTGCAGAGATTATTCAGGGAACAATTGCTGCAGCGGCTGTGATCAATGAAATCATTGCTGTAATTGTTGCAAAGAAGGGATTTGAGTGGGCTGGGGAAATGCCTGTGCAATAAATTTCCAGTGTATAGGTAACAAAAAACCATTATAAATTGAAAACTCCCTGCTCTTATGTTAAAGTAAAAGTGGAAAAACTATAATACATGTAGAGGAAAATAAAACTATGGAAAGAAGAGTAGGTACTATTTCAAGAGGAATTCGCTGTCCGATTATTCGAGAGGGGGATAATCTCGAAGAGATCATTGTGGACAGTGTATTAGGTGCAGCAGAGAGCGAAGGCTTTGCGATTCGTGACCGCGATGTGATTGCGGCAACAGAGTCGATTGTGGCAAGAGCACAGGGAAATTATGCGACGATCGACGCGATTGCAAAAGATGTAAAAGAAAAGCTTGGCGGAGAGACGATTGGAGTGATCTTTCCGATTTTATCCAGAAACCGTTTCTCTATTTGCCTGAAAGGAATTGCAAGAGGAGCGAAAAAGATTGTTCTGATGCTGAGCTATCCAAGTGACGAAGTCGGCAATGAGCTGGTGTCTCTGGATCAGCTGGATGAGGCCGGAATCAATCCATACAGCGATGTGCTGGATGAAAAACGTTATCGTGAATTATTTGGAGAAAATAAACATCCATTCACAGGGGTCGATTACGTTTCTTATTATACGGAAGTCATTGAAAGTCAGGGAGCAGAAGTGGAGATTATTTTCGCAAATAATCCAAGAGAAATTTTAAAATACACGAAAAAGGTATTGACCTGTGACATTCATACTCGTGTGAGAACAAAACGGATTTTGAAACAAAGCGGTGCGGAAATCGTGCTTGGAATGGACGATATCCTGACAAGCTCTGTTGACGGAAGCGGCTGCAATGAGCGTTTTGGACTTCTTGGCTCCAATAAATCTACAGAGGAATCTGTCAAACTGTTCCCGCGGGACTGCAGTGCACTTGTAGAAGGTGTCCAGAAAAAGATTCTGGAGAAGACGGGAAAACATGTGGAAGTTATGGTATATGGTGACGGCGCATTCAAAGATCCGGTAGGAAAAATATGGGAGCTTGCGGATCCATGTGTTTCTGTTGCACATACACCGGGCCTGGAAGGCACACCAAATGAATTAAAGTTAAAATATCTTGCAGATAATGATTTCAAAGAATTGTCTGGAGAAAAGCTGAAAGAAGCAATTTCCAAAAGAATTCTGGAGAAAAAGGAGAATCTGGTAGGCGATATGGTTTCTCAGGGAACAACACCGCGCCGCCTTACAGACTTGATTGGTTCGCTGTGCGATTTGACGAGTGGTTCCGGAGACAAAGGAACACCGGTTATTTTGGTACAGGGATATTTTGATAATTATACATCAGAGAAATAAAAGAAAACGGCATAGAGAGTCCGAAATTTGTCCTTGCGGCAGATTTTCGGGCTCTTTTTATATGAGAAAAATTATCACTTGAAGTTATTGACATGAAATTATAGTAAGTGTATACTAACTACCATAAGATAAAGAAAACACATGAAGTGGAATGATGGTTTGGAAACGACATTGAGTAAGAAAGAAGATAGCAGATTAACAGAAGATAAAAATCTGGAAGAATGGAATTATGCTCCCATCGATATGAAAAAGAGTGTGATTCTGGAACGGTTCCGGAAAAATGGCGGCAGGGTTACAAGGCAGAGAGAACTTCTGATTGATATTATTCTTCAGGAACAGTGTACTTCCTGCAAAGAAATCTATGTTCTTGCTTCCAGAAAAGATCCGGGAATCGGAATTGCGACTGTATATCGCATGATCCGGTCGCTGGAAGAACTTGGAGCTTTGAAACGGAAAAATACATATCAGATTTATGAACAGGAATATGAGGAAGTGGAGACATGTATCATACAATTGGAAGATGATTGCGTAGTAAAACTGGACGAAGCATCTTTGAAGCAGATTGTGGAAAAAGGGATGAAGGCGTGTGGCTGTCTGAACAAAAAGAAAGTCAAGCAGGTTCTGGTCAAAAACAAGGGGCTGTAATTGAAAGCCCCCTATTTTTTAAATGATGGTTAGTTAAAACTAACAAAAGGAGGTATCGCATGAGCGTAGTGATTATTGGAGGAAACGAATGTATGGTCTGTCAATACGAGAAAATTTGTAAGGACTATGGATGCAAGGCAAAAGTATTTGCAAAAGAGCGAAGCAGTTTTAAAAAGAAGCTGGGGAATCCGGATCTGATGATTTTGTTTACCAATACGGTATCCCATAAAATGGTCAACTGCGCCGTGACAGAAGCAAAGAGAAATAAAATTCAGATTGCCAGAACTCATTCCAGCAGTATTGCTGCACTTACAAGCGTTCTGGAAACATATTGCGGATAAAAGGGAGGAATTGTAATGATGGAAAAGAAGATGATCATACATTGTGCGCCGACGCTTGCCGGTCTCAAAACCGCAAATATGTTTAACTATAAATTTTCTTCTATTGATACGTTCCTGAATGAACTTCGGGACAGTAATGACAAATTAAACAGGAAAGGAGTTTATGTTGAAGTTTTAAAAATCAAAGAAAATCGTGCTCTGGTTTATGTTTACAGAAAAAAGAGACTGGAGAATGATCTGAAAAAGCCAGGTGTGAGGGAATTGCTTTGGCAGTACGGATACCAGAGCTGTGAATGGCAGCATTGCCGGGAGCAGCTGAGAAAACGTTTGAAAGAATATGATTGTTTTCCTCATGAGATCGGCGTTTTTCTGGATTATCCTCTGCTGGATGTGATTGGTTTTATTGAACAGGGAGGAAAAAATTGTAAATGCTGTGGCGTGTGGAAGGTTTACAGCAATGAATGCGAGACACAGCAGTTGTTTGAGAGATACAGAAAATGCACAGAAGTCTACCAGAAGGTTTTTGCGAGGGGAAGAACCCTTGTGCAGCTGACGGTAGCAGCATAAAAGAAAGAAGGACGGTATAAAAAATGAGAAAAATTGCAGTTGTATATTGGAGCAGCACAGGAAATACAGAGGCTATGGCAAATGCAGTGGCAGAAGGCGCCAAAGCTGCCGGGGCAGAAGTAAGTGTATTTGAGGCAGCAGAGTTTTCGGCAGAGAAAACAGATGATTTTGAAGCAGTTGCATTCGGATGCCCTGCCATGGGTGATGAAGTTTTGGAAGAGACAGAGTTTGAACCAATGTTCGAGGAATGTGAAGCGAAGCTTGCCGGAAAGCGAATCGTATTGTTTGGCTCCTATGGATGGGGCGATGGACAGTGGATGCAGGATTGGGAAGAACGCTGCAGGAATCACAAAGCAGAGCTTGTGGCGGACAGTGTAATCTGTGAAGAAATGCCGGATGATGGAGGATTGGAAAAGTGCCGGGCACTTGGTAAGACGTTGGCTGTATAACAGAAAGTAATAAAAGCAAAGGGAGATTGTGGCTTGTATAAGTCACAATCTCCCAAATACAAAAAATGAGACTATATTCTTGCTACTTTACTTTTTACTGCTGCTTTTGCTACTGCTTTTGCTACTGCATCTTTTACTCGCGGGTCAAATGCTGCCGGTAAAATATAGTCTGCATTTAACTCGCTATCACTTACAAGACCGGCAATTGCATAGGCGGCGGCTATTTTCATTTCGTCATTGATATCCGATGCTCGGACATCCAGAGCTCCTCGGAAAATCCCTGGAAATGCCAGAACATTATTTACCTGATTTGGGAAATCGCTTCTTCCCGTAGATATAACAGCAGCACCTCCTGCTTTTGCCTCATCCGGAAAGATTTCTGGTGTTGGGTTTGCACATGCAAAAATAATTGCATCTTTTGCCATTGTGGATACCATTTTTTTTGTCAATGTTCCCGGAGCTGAGACGCCAATAAATACATCTGCACCTTTGATTACTTCTTCTAAGCTGCCTTTTTCACAGTTTTGATTCGTAATTTCAGCCATTTCTTTTTTAATAGGATTCAGGTCTTTTCTTCCTTTATAAATAGCACCAGTTCGATCAGTCATAATGACATTTTTAAGTCCCATACTCATCAAAAGCTTAATGATTGCAATACCAGCTGCACCGGCTCCGCTAGTGACAATTTTCACTTCTGTAATTTCTTTTTTTACCAGTTTCAATGCATTGATCAGTCCGGCAAGTGTAATCACTGCTGTTCCATGTTGGTCATCATGAAAAACAGGGATATCACAGCGTTTCTTTAACTCTTTTTCAATTTCAAAACATCGAGGTGCACTGATGTCCTCCAAATTCACGCCTCCAAAACTTCCCGCAAGAAGTGATACTGTTTCTACAATCGTATTTACATCCTTGCTGCGCACACAAAGCGGAATTGCATCTACATCTCCGAATTCTTTAAAAAGGACACATTTGCCTTCCATGACTGGCATTCCCGCTTCTGGTCCAATATCGCCAAGTCCCAGAACTGCTGTACCATCCGTCACAACAGCAACCGTGTTCCAGCGTCTTGTCAATTCATAGCTTTTCGTAATATCTTTTTGAATCTCCAAACAAGGCTGTGCTACTCCGGGAGTATATGCTAGAGAGAGGGCTTCTTTGTTATCAACTGCAGCCCGAGCAGTCACCTCAAGTTTTCCTTTCCATTCATAATGCTTTTTTAATGATTCTTTTGCATAGTCCATCTTCATTTTCTCCATCTTTATCGTGTATTTCATATACCATTCTTGTTATGGATTTAAAATTGCAGACCAATTTTTCTCTGAAATTTCTACATCCTGTATATTGTCTCTATGACCAAACTCTATTTTTATCTTTTTATTTTTCACTGCACTTTATCAGATTCCTGTCCATCCAATACCTTGCAGAACAAAAATACATACTGCTGAAAATGCGACAAGTACCAGTGCATATGGTACGGCATAACGAAGCCACTTGGAATAACGGGTTTCTGAAAGAATCAGACCTGTAGCAAGTACAGAGGAAACAGGTGTTAGGAAGTTAGTCAGGCCATCTCCTAACTGATAGCAGGTACAAAGAATCTGACGTGTAATTCCAAGAATATCAGCAACTGGCGTGAACAATGGCATCAAAATCGGAACCTTTGCAGGACCAGAAGGCATCATCAGGTTAAACAACGTTGTAAATAAGAACATTCCGATTGCGGAAAAAGAGGATCCTAGCTGTTGGATAATTAAAAGAGCACTGTGTGCAATGGTATTAATCACTTGTCCATCTGCAAGTATAACGCTGATCAGTTTAGAAAAACCAATCAAAAGACATACAGGACCCATCTGTGCAGCACCTGCGCAGAAGCGTTTTGCCCAGTCATTTGGAGTATATCGAAAAACAAAACCAAGGATGATAGCAGATACAAAACCTAAGGCTATTAAGTAGTCAAATCCCCAACCATATTTGGATGAACCATATGCATAAATTACAAAGGGCAGAATCATCATAACTACTGCAACTACAGAAGATGGTTTTAAGGCTGTCTCGTTTCCAATATTATTTTTTTCTTCTTCAGATAAAGTAAGAATTTCTCCGTCTATGCTTCGTGAAGGATCGCGTGATATACGAAGGGCATAACGCGTATTATAAAAAGCACAGAAAGCGGTGAATATAATCCATATAAAGATACGGACAGAAAGGCCAGAAACTGCCGGAATGCCAGCCATTTCCTGACACATCAGAATCATCAGTACCGTTGGTCCGATTGCCTGTCCGGTGATGTATGGCAGGTAAAAAATTGCCATACCTGAAAGTCTATCCAGATTAGTTCTTCTTGCAAGCAGCATACCGCAGGCAACAAAGGTAATCATGGCGTCATTTCCGGCAAGACCACCAAGAATAGACATCAGAACGGTGATACAGGGGATTAAAACTTTTAAGCTTTTATCCTGCAGACGAAAAATAGAGAAGTCAACAATATTTTCCACGGAGCCGGAAGAAATCATAACGCTTACCATACCGCCGAGGATAAATAAAAGGGCGTAAGTTGTTCCCATTGAAGCTATGGAAGAAGTAAGTTTGATAACTGCTGCCAACGGGGAAACAGGGGTGTTTTGTACATAGCTGAAAGAATCTGCAATAACATATCCATTGTCATCAAACTGATATGTACCTGCAGGAATGATATAAGTTAAAAGACAACTAAAAAGTGCTAAAAGAACTAGCAGAACCATAACGTGCGGAAAAGCAAGTTTGGAATGTTGTTTTTTTGATTTTGTGTTGTTCATAAGCAACCTCCTCTCAAAATGTAAAATTCTATAAATTTATTCTTCTGAAATTGGCAAATTAGTAATATTATCAATGCATTTGACAAATTTATCCGAAGTGTTGTAACGTGGCCAGACAGCAGAATCAAATTCTTCAAAACGGAAAAATGTTCCCCAGAGAGACTGCATAGTCTGTTGAAGAGCTAACATTTCTTCTCTGCCTGCACCTTTCAGCATAGGAGCATCCCAGGTGTCTAGATTACCAAACAGGAAAGGAAGCTCCAGACAATGGCATGAGTCATAGTCGGATTCCGGAGCTTTCCATGCAAAGCGATATTTCCATACATGGCAGCCACCTTCGGAAGCAGCGTTAACAAATTTTTTTCCTGGCTGATCATAACGTTGTTCCTGAATATTTTTTGCAAGTGTCAGGGACTCTTCGTCTTTTCCTGGAATGAAAGCGCGCATTTCATTGACTGTAAATCCCATAATAATTCGGGTTTTACGCCGGATGGCTTCTTTTTTTAATGCTTCGACAGTTTGATCTGGTGTATGCCATTGTGTTTTTACTGGTTTGAAAATCATCATCTGATGTTTAGTTCGTAATTCATTAGGTATAGAATCAGCGGCCAATAAGATTTCATCGGCAGTTTTGGCTTGAAGCTCTTCCAGAATATCAGTCGGGTTTTGAGAATGAATGTTGAGTTCTTTAAGCATAGCATTTCCGACTTCAAAAGCATCTTCCATGGTATGGTGACCTCGGCCAAGGGAGGCACTTTCCATAATCACCTGATGAAACAGTCCTTCCGTATCTGGTCTGGACAGCAGATGTGCAATAGCATTACCACCTGCAGATTGGCCAAAAAGCGTAACGCGGTTGGGATCCCCTCCAAAATTGGAGATATTTTCCTGGATCCAGTGAAGAGCCATAATCTGATCTTCAATGTTGAGTGTTTCTTCGCATACGCCCGGATAACAGAAAAAGCCAAAAGGTCCTAAACGATAATTCAGATTTACAACAACAATCTGTTCGGAACGAGCCAGAGAAGCACCGTCATACCAGTCAAGATCTCCAGCTCCGTAACAATTGGCACCTCCATGAAACCAAACTGCTACCGGCAGATGTCCATTTAATGAAGGTGTACTGACTGCAAGTGTCAGACAGTCTTCGCTGCAAGTGCCAAGTGTAGGTCCCATAGGGATATCTAAATCGGATGGACCCTGTGGAGCAATGTTACCTCGAAAAGTTCCGTCGTATTCGCCATCCCATGGTTCCGTCGGCTGCGGCATGCGGAATCTGAGAGGTCCAACAGGCGGTTTTGCATAAGGGATGCGATGAAACTGAAAAATTCCATGATTGATGCTTCCTTTAATCTTTCCATCTTTGGTTGAAGCAAAACAATTCTTCATATAATTCCTCCTTGCTAATTGTTTGAATGTTTATTTGTTCGCTCTTTCGCTCTTTATGGCGAAATTATAACAAATAAGTTTAAACATGTCAATGAATCAAGAAACGCAATACTATACAAAAAATAAAAATATGATTTGTGAAACTTGACAGTCCGGAGAAAAAACAATAAGCTAATGATAGGAAAGAAGAAAGAGGTAAAATGCATGGGCGAAGTGGTAAAAATTAAGAAAATGTCTGCGGCAGATCTTGTTTTTGAACAGTTAAAACAATTTATATTAGATCATACATGGGAAGTGGGAAAGAAAATTCCTTCAGAGATTGAACTTTCGAAGGAACTTGGAGTTAATAGATTAACGACAAGGATTGCTTTACAGCGGTTAAATGCCTTAGGGCTTTTGGATATTCGGGTAGGTGATGGAACTTACGTAAGAGAATTTGATATGAATGCTCATATTGCAGAATTGTCAGATTTTTATGTAAATGAAGAGCTCGTAAATAAAGTAGGAGAATTTCGTTCTGGTTTAATGAGGATGTGTTTTCCTCTGGCAGTGGAACGTTATACTGAGGAAGAACTGGAAAATTTTTATAAGTTGTGTCAGCAGCTCCGAAATGAGTGGATAGAATTTCATAAGCAAGATAATGCGGAAAGCGCGAAAGAATTTTTTATGGAAACAATAGAAACTGTAGCAAATCTGAACAGATTGTTGTGTGCTATGGCACATAATGAACTGATTAATTATGCATTTAATCTGTCAATAGAGCCTATAAAACGCCATATGGAATATAACGCCTCAAAGCGTACGCAGGATATTGATGATGATCAGATTAATATTTGGGTTAAGCAGTGGGAAAAAATATACGAAGCTTTGAAAAATAAAGATGCTGATGAGTGCCAGCGCCTGATGGCTAGTATTATTCAAGATTAATTTATGGTATAAAGTGCAATTTGCAAAAAAAAAGTAAGATGGTCAGAATATAATGGCATGCAGATCCTTTAGAATAAAGAATGAAAGTCTTCTTTTGTGCAAAAGATTTTAAAGTATTCCAAGAGTAATTAGATTTGCGAATATAATAGAAAAATGATAAAATTGAAAAAACAAAGAGAATTTTGCAGCATATAAAAACTGTATATGGGGAAAACAAAAGAGGATAAAGTATGCAATTAAATATGGAACAAAAAAGATTGATTCGAAGTACCACGATGGGACAGGCGATGATAAAGGGTGTGGCAGGATCAGGCAAAACGACTGTGGCAGTACACAGAATTTCGTTTCTTTTAAATCAATATTGCCTTGAGCCAGAAGATTCTATTTTGATGGTGACTTTCAATAAAAGTTTAATCAATTATATTGATTATATTTACGGGCAAATGGAAGAGGATGAGCAATATAGTTTATTTAAGGACAAAGATAAAAATCAATATGTGACAATCACAAATATTGATAAATTGTTATATGAGTATTTTCGTGAATATTGCAGAGAAAATAATAAAAAACTCACATTTGTAAAGCCACAGCAGGAAAATATAATTTTACAAAAATGTATTTATAAACTTCAAAAATCCTTTGAAGATGTGAAAATTCTTGATATAAAAAATCTTGGCTTTCTAAAAAAAGAAATTTCATGGATGAAGGCATGTAATTTTGTTGATTTAGAAGTTTATCAAAATGTAGACCGTTTGGGAAGAACAGGTAGTAGAAACAATAGCGAAGGTCCTCAAAAATTAATGAAAAACAGCAGGACTCGTCAGGCTATTTATGAATTGATGGTTCTTTATACAAAGGCATTATTAGTGGAGGATTTATGTGATTTTCAGGATTGTGGTTTGTATGCATTAAAGTATTTGAAAAATCATAAAATTCAAAAATACACACATATTATTATCGATGAAAGTCAGGATTTATCGAAAGTGCAATTGGAATGTCTGATGCAGTTATATGAGTTTGATAAGGATTATAGCAGTATCCTGTTTGTTGCAGATACGGCACAGAGTATTTATGATACTTCCTGGTTGATCAGAGGAAGAAGTTTTACCAGTATTGGACTGGATATGACAGGAAAAAGTAATTCTCTGACTAAAAATTATCGTACGACAACACAGATTGCAGAGGCTGCATATAGTTTGATAGAAAAAGATCAGGATATTATTACGGATGATAATTTTGTGAAGCCTTCTTTGATTGATAAACAGGGAAATTATCCTGTCTTTCAGTGCTTTCTAACATTGGAAGAAGAAATTGAAGGAATTGAAAAATTATTGCAGCAGCGTTTGTTAAAGCGTTATAAAAGAAAAGAAATTGCAATTGTGGCAAGGACAAGAAAAATCCTTGAACAGTTTCAGTTAAGATATAAAAATTCTGAAGAAATTGCGCTTTATTCCAAGCAGGATGGAATTCATTTTAATGAAGATACAATAAAATTGCTGACTATGCATTCCATTAAGGGGCTGGAATTTAAGGTGGTCATATTGATGGGGCTTTCGGACAGAATTATTCCAAATCAGATTATGATGAAGGAAAATGACGATTCTAATTATGCGGAAACGATGGAGAGAAAATTATTATATGTTGGAATGACAAGGGCGACAGAGCGCCTTTACATGAGTTGTCATGAAATGCCCTCTCGTTTTATTTCCTGTATTAATTCAAAATTTTTGAAATTGAAGGATGATGCAAGATTTAGAAGATTAACAGATATACCTATGCAGGATTATCTTTTTCAGGATAAAATTGTCGATTCGTATAACAAAGAAGAAAAGATTCGTCAATGGATATTGAGAGAACTTCATGAAACATATCGTTATCCTTTGGATTTGTTAGATGTTGAATTTCGAGTACAGGTATTTTCAAAACTGGGATTTGCGGATGTTGTAGTTTATATCTATGAGAATAATAAAAAAGTACCGTACATTCTGGTAGAGGTGAAAAAATACTTATCAGGAATTGAAACTGCAAAGAAGCAATTACGCACTTATATGGTAGTAACGCCAGAAGTATGTTATGGTGTAGTAACAGATGGAAGTCAATTGCAGATTTTAGATCGCCAGGGATGTGAAATAGACGACATTCCTGTGTTTGATAACTCGATGATGACATCAGGAATTGTAGAATACTGTTATGTAGATTTTGATAAAGATAAAGAACATCATTTTTTCAAGGATGAAGATTATCCAGATGAGGTGATTGTGAAGGATAACGATAATCAGACAACCTTTACAGGGGAACAAATCATTCACTGTCCTGTTTTTTCTGATATTGCAGCAGGAATACCTATTGAAATGCAAGATGGAATGATGGACACCTATGAACTTCCTTTTGAATGGCTCAATTCACCATCCGATTGTTTTATACTTACAGTAAAGGGAGATTCTATGGTAAATGCAAAAATTCATGATGGAGATTATGTTATTTTAAGAAAAGCAGATACTGTGGATAATGGTCAGATAGCAGCAGTGGAACTGGATGGTAATGTTACACTTAAGCGTTTTCGCAGCATGGGAAGCTATATTTTGCTGCTTCCTGAGAATGATGGTTATGAACCGATTATGATAAATAAGGGAGAAGTACGGATTCTTGGCAAAGCGATAGGTGTTATTAAGAGAGTAAATTAAAAAATATGGAAAGCAGGGAGAGCAATCAGCTCTCCCTTAGTTTTAGCATTTTTACTTTTTGAAGCATCCGTGCGGTAAACATCAGTATGCCAGCTCCTGTCAGAATCTGCAATGGATAAATGACGACATACGTCTCCGGAATCAGCATGGCAAGGATGGTCAGTGCTCCTGCCGGCGGCAAGAACATCTGACAGCCGCGCAGAATGAAAATCATCAAAATGGTTGCGGCTGCGGCAGAGATTGTCAGCCGCAGTCCGAATTTCATGGTCAGCACATAGCGGCAGACAGATCCGGCGAATGCACATACGCCGATCAAAAGAACCGCTTTGACAGGTTTTTTGAGTGCCTTGCATCCAGGTCTTGTAAATTCTGTGAATGCAACGAGAAGCGGCGGTGCGACTGCAAAACGAAAATCGATATGTAAGGCTATAAAGATAAATATTGCCGCAAATATACAGCGAACAAACGCAATGAAAAAATCCTGTTTTTGCGGTAAAGGCGTAGGTTCATAGGGCTCCGGTTCTTTGATTCCGGCATATTCCAGAACAGTTACCGACAATAAGATGAGCGTGGTCAGTACGATCGCTGCGATGATGTAGATGATGTTTTCCGTTCCAAGCATGACGGGCAGCACCATAGCAGAGATCAAAGGTGCGAAGGTTGTTCTGGAAAATAAAAAAATGATTTGACATACAGCAAATGCAAAAGTCATTTGCAGCGGCTTTGTCACTGGCAGAAAGAGTACGATTAATACGCCGGAGATAGCACAGATGGTAATTAAAATAAGAATCCGAAGTTTGCTGGTCTGCCAGGAACGTTTAGGCGCAAGCAGCATTCCCACTGCAATTGCAGTGATTTCAGGAAAGATAATTTCCTTTTCTCCTGTGATCTGAGCAGCACCAACCATTGCTACTACAATGATGAGAGTGCAAAATGCACAGATCGTGTCTTTGAATTTTTCGTTCATAAATCCCCCCATATGATAGAAAAATATGTATATTTAAAAATAGTGTATAGTATTTTGAAAAAATGTTCAAGTATTTTGATATGTTAATAAATAGACAGAATTGTTAAAAATATATGCAAAAGAAAACAGATAAAAGTTATTTTTCGTACAATTAGTACAGAATTATAAAACAAACTATAGGATAACCTAAAAATTATTGTATAATTTACAAAAAATACTTTACATTATATCAAATTTTATGTATAAAGTAAATAGAGAGAAAAAATAAAGGAAGGAGAGTAGTTATGATTTGGTTGATTCCTATTATCGGCATCGTTGCATTGATTGTTGCGGGTGGGCTTGCAATGTGGGTGACAAAAAGAGATGAAGGAACGGAAAGAATGAGGGAAATCGCCGCAGCTATTCACGAAGGCGCACAGGCCTTTTTGATGGCAGAATATAAAATTCTCATCATTTTCATTGTAATTCTTTTTGCCGCTATCGGACTTGGAATCAGTTGGGCTACCGCAGTTTGTTTCCTGATCGGAGCGCTGTTCTCTACAGCAGCAGGATATTGCGGAATGCAGGTAGCCACTCGCGCCAATGTGCGTACTGCTAATGCAGCAAAAGAAAAGGGTATGACCCAGGCACTTCCCATTGCTTATCGAGGTGGAGCGGTTATGGGCTTGTGCGTCGTTGGTCTGGGTCTGTTTGGCATTAGTATGATTTATTTTTTGACAGGAAGAGATGACATTTTATTTGGATTCAGTTTGGGTGCATCTTCCATCGCATTGTTTGCTCGTGTAGGCGGAGGTATTTATACGAAAGCCGCTGACGTGGGAGCAGACCTTGTTGGTAAGGTAGAAGCGGGCATTCCGGAGGATGACCCTCGTAACCCGGCCGTTATCGCTGATAACGTAGGTGATAATGTAGGTGACGTAGCCGGTATGGGTGCGGATTTGTTTGAATCTTATGTAGGTTCGATTGTTTCGGCAATTACCCTGGGGCTTCTGGCATATGAGGGAATGAGCGGTGCGCTGTATCCGCTGTTTTTGGCTGCAATCGGTATCGTGGCTTCCATTCTTGGTGTGTTCTGCGTAAAAGGAAAAGATGGATCCGATCCGCATAAAGCGCTCAAACTTGGAACAAATATTGCGAACGTGATTACGATCGTTGCAGCAGTGGTGCTCAGTAAAGTCGTTCTGGGATCTTTCGGACCGTGTGCGGCAATTATTGCCGGACTGATTGTAGGTTCTCTGATTGGTCTTGTGACAGAGTGGTATACATCTGATAAATATCAGCATGTACATAAAATTGCAGAGCAGTCTGAGACTGGTTCTGCTACAAATATCATCAGCGGTCTGGCTGTTGGTATGCATTCCTGCACGATTCCGATTCTGCTGATTGCGGTAGGTATTTTTATAGCGTATGTCTGCGCAGGAATTTATGGAATTGCCCTGGCAGCAGTTGGTATGCTTGCTACAACAGGAAGTACCGTAGCAGTCGATGCATATGGACCAATTGCAGATAATGCAGGTGGTATCGCAGAAATGTCCGGTCTGGATGAGAGCGTGCGTGATATCACGGATACACTGGATTCCGTAGGAAATACAACAGCAGCCGTTGGAAAAGGATTTGCGATTGGTTCCGCAGCTTTGACAGCCCTGTCTCTGTTTGTTTCTTATTCAGAAGCAGTACATCTGGAGTCGATTTCGATTCTGACTCCAACTGTTATTATCGGACTTTTTATCGGTGGTATGCTTCCGTTCCTGTTTTCTGCAATTACGATGGAATCTGTTTCCAAAGCTGCATACAGCATGATCGAAGAGGTTCGTCGTCAGTTCAGAGAAAACAAGGGAATTCTGGAAGGAACCAGCAAACCGGATTACAAATCCTGCGTTGGAATTTCCACACAGGCTGCATTGCGTCAGATGCTTCTTCCGGGAATTATCGCAATCGTGGCACCGATTCTCATTGGCGTACTTTTGGGACCGGAGGCTCTTGGCGGTCTTCTGGCCGGCGCTCTGGTAACAGGCGTTCTGATGGCTATTTTTATGGCAAATGCAGGTGGCGCATGGGATAATGCGAAGAAGTATATTGAATCCGGACATCATGGTGGAAAGGGAAGTGACTCTCATAAAGCAGCAGTTGTTGGCGATACTGTTGGTGACCCGTTTAAAGATACTTCAGGACCATCCATCAATATTCTGATTAAATTAATGACAATTGTATCTTTAGTATTTGCTCCATTGTTCCTGGCAATTGGAGGATTATTGTAAAAAATTTATTTCTCTCTAAAAAGTAAAAAGTGAATGTAAAAACGCAGGCGTTCGGGATTATGCCTGCGTTTTTACATATACTTTTTTCTTTCACAATTTCCTGTTTTTCGAATCGTATGTGCACCACTTTCCTGGTCAACGGAACATTTTCAAACGGCAGGGTTTGGCTTGGGGCTTCCGAACAGCCATTTGCACAGGGAAGGCTTTCCACATCAAGTGCGATCTCTCCGCTTGTGCAGGCAACCTGTTGATTTTCTTGTTTGGCTGCGCCGCCTATGGATTGCTTTTCAAACGAACTCGCGCCTTGCGCTCAAACAGTGTTTTCAAAGCAATCGCTATGCTCGCCAAGCCTGCGAAAATCCGCCAAAGGTCTGCCCGCACAAGCGGAGAGATCTGCACTTTGATTGTGGAAGGTGATCAATCTGTGCAAATTGGCTGTTCTACTTTGTTGGCTATGC
>JAUNPJ010000047.1 GCA_030536755.1 Eubacteriales bacterium
CCTGAAAACCTTTTATGTTTTGTTAATACTCTTAGTATTAAGAATCGTATTTATCTTATCAGCCTCTTTGCTCCAACAATACTTGTGGGCTTGTGAAACTATTTCTTGCTTTTTAAAACCGTCATAATCTATATCTGCTATGACTTTCTTCAATTTCTTTACATCATTATTTTTAAAATACAAAACATCATCTCCCAGTACTTCTGGCATAGATGCTGCATCTGATGATATTACAGGTGTTCCGCATGCTAATGCTTCTAATGGAGGAATTCCAAATCCTTCATATAAAGAAGGAAAAACAAATACCTTTGCCAACTTATATATAGCAGGTAAATCCTCATCATCGACAAAACCTGTGAAGTGAACGTGTTGTAGAAATTCTTCTGGGTATCCTTTAAGGAAATCTTCCATCTTCCATCCTTTTCTTCCGGCAAGTACAATTTCATCTATAATTCCTTCATGAAAAAGAGAAGAGTAGGCATCCAACAGTAATCTAAGGTTTTTTCTAGGTTCCAACGTCGACAAGCACAAAACGTATTCTTTAGGCAAACTATATTTTTCTTCTACTCTCTTTTTCTCCTCGTCAGTTAATTCAGAGTTGTTGAACTGATTTGAAATTCCATTGTAAACCACAAATACATTCTCTGGTTTTACTCTTAGAATCTTGCAAATTCTCCCTTTTGAAAATTCTGATACCGTTATAATTTTCTTATTACACAGAGAAGCTTTCCGATACATGATTTTAAAATACCAAATCATATATTTCTTATTACTTCCAGGGCAGTCCCAACAACTCAAATCATGAATTGTATTAAAGGCGTTTTTATTAAAAAAGAAGAAGGGTGCGGGAAACGCAGGAAAAAAATATCTATCAGCTTTTATGCCTAAAAGTTTTATTGGTAATATTAGCTGGTTAAAAATCAATTTGTTTCCACCGTTTATAACTATTTTTTCAACATCTTCCTCTTTGAAGTCTTTGTAAACTTCATTCTTAAACAAAAGAATCCAATGATGTTCTGTATTCTTAATCAACTCTTTAGTAATTGAAAGAGCGAATCTTTCTATACCTGAAAAATTATCTGCAAGGGAAGTCAAATCTACACATATCCGCATTACTTCTTCCCCCTATACTTAATTGCTAATTCAAATATCAGTAAATCATCCACAAGATACCTTTTTGCCATACGCTTAGGATCCTGCGTAATTCTGAATAGCCACTCCAGACCATGGTCAGCCATCCATTTGGGAGCTCTTTTAATATTTCCTGCTTCAAAATCAAAACTTGCTCCAAGGCCAAGAGAAACAGGAACACCAAGTTCTTTACTGTGGTGGTACATGAATTTTTCCTGTTTTGGGCATCCCAAACCAACGATTAAAATATCTGGATTTGCTTCTTTTATCATTTTCTTTATTTTCTCCATCTCCTCATGGTCTTTTTCAAAACCAAAAGGTGGAGAGTATGTACCAACAACCTGCAAACCATCAAACCTCTTTTTCAGGTTTTCTGCTGCTTTTGCTGCTACACCTTCTGCTGCGCCAAGGAAAAACATCTTATAACCCTTTTTCGCTGCCATATCACACAGGAGAGGAAATAAATCTGATCCGGAGATTTTCTCCTTAATTGGAGTGCCATACCATTTTGCAATCCATAAAAGAGGCTTTCCATCGGTCAGAATTAAATCGGCGTTTTTATAAACATCAACAATCTCACCGCCACGTTCTAACTGTACGATGTGATCAACATTCGGAGTAACAACATATGCACCCTTCTTTGTTTGAATTAGATTGTCTATTGTTTCCAATGCTTCTTGCATGGTTAGATTGTCTATTTCGGTATTCATAAATTTAATTCTGGCCATCTTCTCTCCCTCACTATCAACATCTAATCTTCAATACCGAGGTATCCCCGATAATCAAACATCTGCCTATTCCAGCTGGCAGAAAAACTGTTTCTCCTTTTGAGAATCTAACGGGCTTATCTCCATCCACTTCAACCTGACCATACCCATCCATGCACATTAAAACCTGGAAGGAGTTCTCCATCACCGAGAATGAGAAGCCTTTTGTAACCTGTATTCGCTCAGTTTCAAAATACTTACATCTGCAAAGCAGTTCCCTTGAACAACCAGGGTAGTACTTAACCATTCTCTTTTTTTGCTTTATGTCCGGGGCAATACCCATATCCATAACCTGAATAGCCTTATCGAAATGGAGCTCTCTTTTCTTCCCGTTTTTATCGACTCTGTCGTAATCGTAGACTCGATAAGTAACATTCGAGCTTTCCTGTACCTCAGCAAGAAGTATTCCTTTACCAATGCCATGGACTGTCCCGGCAGGAACGAAAAAAAGGTCACCTTTGTGAACCTCTACCTTTTGTAGATGCTTATCCAGCTCTCCTTTTTCTATTGCTCTCTCCAGTATTTCTTTCGTCACCTTATGCTTAAAGCCATAGATCAAAGATGCACCTTCATCTGCATCAATGATGTACCACATCTCGGTTTTGCCATTATCTTTTTCCTTCTCTCTTGCATACTCATCATCTGGATGAACCTGTACTGACAGATCTTTCTTTGCATCGATGAACTTGGCGAGAATCGGAAATTCACCATTTGCCTTTGTCCCGATATACTCAGGATGTTCGTCTAACACTTCTTTCAGTGTTTTTCCTTTATATCTTCCATTGGCAACGTAACATGGACCATCTGGATGAACCGAGCATTCCCAGGATTCTGCAAGAGGAGTCATATCAATCTTCTTACCATATTCATCCTTTAGCCTTGTTCCACCCCAAAGATAATCCTTTCCAGAGGGGATCAGTTTCATGATTTCCATCATGTCCACCTCCGTTTATTTCAAATCAAACTTAATCTTGTCTGCTACGCTGATTTCGTCTCCAATTTGTACTTCCACAATATCCAAAGCTGTGATTGCTTCAACTGTATGCCTACAACCGGCTGCAATCGTAATGACATCTCCAGCTCTTAACATCTGTTCCATACCGTCAACAATTGACTTGCCTTCACCAGATACAACAGTCCAGACTTCTTCTCTGTGGTTATGCATGTGGTAAGTCATATGCTCACCAGCCTTCATTGACACTTTAACGGTCATAGAACCTGGCTGAACATCGATAACTGTATATGTACCCCAGGACTTCTCAGCATACATTGCTTCGGTTTCAATCTTCTCAACATATGGTTTCATGTAACCACTGCGTTCTTTATCAGAAATGAGGATTCCATCCCCACTTGCAGCAACAATCATGTCCTTACAACCCATGCAGAGGATTGGAATGTTGAGCTCGTTGACCACGTTGGTATTCACGCAGGTCTCATCCATAATAGCCTTGCCCTTGGTTTTATCTGCCATGACTTCGGCCATCATGTTCCAGGTGCCAACATCTTTCCAGTCGCCGCTGTAGCGGAGAACCTGAATGGATTCTTCCTTTTCAACTACTGCATAGTCAAAACTTATTTTCTTCAATCCGTCATATTTATTGAAAAGGTCCCGATAATCCGTGAAGTCGATTAAGGAATGTGCCTTGGTGAGGAGATAAGAAAGCTTGAATGCAAAAATACCTGCATTCCACAGTGCATTTTCCTTTATATACTTCTCAGCTGTTTCTCTATTAGGCTTTTCCTTAAACTCTTTAACCTTACTTACCTTTTCTCCACTAAGAGGCATGATATAGCCATACTTTTCAGATGGATAGGTAGGCTCAATTCCCATCAGGGTGAGATTTGCATTTCCTTCTTCTGCCAGTTTTTGAAGCTGTTCAACTGCCTCGTAGTATGTATTGTCTACATACGGATCAACCGGACATACCACAACCGCTTCATCCTCTCCTACTCCAAGCTCATCATGGAGATATGCTGCAGCAAGAGCGATTGCCGGGAATGTGTCTCTACGGCATGGTTCGATAGAAATGCCAACATTATCACCAAGCTGGTTTTTAATTGCACTAGCCTGGGATTTTGATGTAGCAATCGTAATCTTTGCCTCTGGATCTACAGTAGTAATCTGCCTGTAAACCCTCTGTACCATAGATTCGTACTGATCATTATTTTTGAATAGTTTAATAAACTGCTTACTTCTAACATCATTTGAAAGAGGCCACAGTCTTTTGCCTGAGCCACCGGATAGTAAAATAATATTCATATGTCTGCGTCCCCTTTTATTTGAATTTCTCATTCAACTCTTCTGTTATCTTCTTCTCAACCAATTCTGCTTTTTCCTTATTTTCAGCACTTACACTGATATAAGTCTTAAGCTTTGGTTCAGTACCAGAAGGTCTGACTACTACACTGCAATTCTCTTCTAACAAGAATTTCAAAACATCAGACTTTGGTAAGCCATTTAAGCCTTTACTGTAGTCTTCTGTCTTTACTACTTTTAATCCACCAATCTCATCTAAGCCTTTGTGGAACTCCTTCATAATCTCCTGCATTTTTGTAAAACCAGATGCTCCTTCAAAGGTGTAGGAGTGAAGTGTATTAAGGCAATAGCCATAAGTGGAGAAGAGGGAGTTAAGTTTGGTGATAAGAGAGATTCCTCTCGTCTTATAGTAGGCAAACATTTCAGCAATAAGGTAGGCGCCATTCACGCCATCCTTATCCCTTACATAGCTGCCTGATAAATAGCCATAGCTTTCTTCAAAACCAAAGATATAGCTATCTTCTTTTCCTTGCTTTTCCAGTAATCCAATCTGTTCACCAATGAACTTAAAACCGGTAAGAACATTTATCGTCTTTACTCCATAGTGCTCAGCAATTCTTTCACCAAGGTCCATGGTTACGATAGTCTTTACCATCACTGGATCTTCAGGCATCTTTCCATGTTTCACCCTTTGACTACAGATATAGTCAAGAAGGAGAAGTCCTACTTCATTACCAGAGAGAAGTACATACTCTCCATTTTCATCCTTAACCGCAATTCCAACTCGATCACAATCGGGGTCAGTGGCTAAGAGAAGATCAGCTCCTACCTTTTTGCAATACTCTAGCCCTAGAATTAATGCTTCCTTTATTTCCGGGTTTGGATATGGGCAGGTCGGGAAGTTTCCATCAGGATTCTTCTGTTCCTCAACCACTGTAATATTCTCAAAACCACTCTCCTTTAACACCCTCATCACAGGTTCAAGTCCTGCGCCATTGAGTGGAGAGTAAACAATAGATACATTCTTATCTACTTCATCACCAAAGAGGACACTCTGGTTCTTTACTTCCGAGATAAAGTGGTCGAGAACTTCTTCACCTATGCTCTCTATACTTTCTCCCTTATATTCCTTTACATCCTCAAACTCATCAACTTTATTGATTTCTTCCTGGATGGCTTTTGCTGCTTCAGTTGTAATCTGACAGCCATCACTTCCATAAACCTTATATCCGTTATACTTGGAAGGATTATGAGAAGCGGTAATCATCACACCACAGCTCGCACCTAAATAACGAACAGCAAAAGAGACAGTAGGAACAGGCAGCAATCTAGGGTAGAGATATACCTTGATACCATTTGCCGCAAAGACCTCTGCTGCCTTTCTGGCAAACACATCACTCTTAATTCGGCTGTCAAATCCGATTGCTACAGACGGGTTTGTATATGTGTGGTTTAGGTAGTTTGCTAAACCCTGGGTAGCCTTACCAACGGTATAAACATTCAGTTTATTAGTTCCAGCTCCGATCACACCACGAAGACCACCAGTACCGAAGGATAGGTCCTTATAGAAGGAATCTTCTATTTCCTTTTCACTGTACCCCTTCAGTTCTTCTTTAATTTCCTCATTGGCATGTTCAAGCCAGCTTTCGTATTTTTCCTTAATACTCATTTCTATCCCTTTCACTTCTTTAATAATCGTGCCGCCCTCAATAATGCACTGGCAGAACTATTGCTGCTTATCTTGTTATCCATAACCATCTGAATTGCTTCCTCAAATGATACGATTAGTACTTCTATCTGTTCGGTTTTATCTAATTGTTGCTCATCAATTTTTCTACAGTTGGTAGCTAGAAACAAATGCATATGATTGGTGAGTTTTGCAGGAGAGTCCATCGTGTCCCCTAGATAGAGCCATTCATCTGATGCATATCCTGTTTCTTCTAGCAATTCCCTTTTAGCAACTTCCAACGGTTCTTCACCTTTTTCAAAAGCACCAGCAGGAATTTCTATAGTTTCTTTTCCTTGGCAATATCTATACTCTTTCTTAAGTACTACATTGCCTTTCACATCTACCGCTACCACAGATGAGGCATCACTGATATCGACTGTATAGAAATCATTTATAACCACTCCATTTGGAAGGCTCACCTTGTTTTTTCTAAGAGTTATCCAATTGTTATGAACTACTTCCTCAGAACTGATTGTTTTCCATTTCTCCACGGCTGATAATTAACCTCTTCTCCCCAGTTCTATTGCTCCAATAACTCCTGCGTTATCACCTAATTCCGGTAATACAATCTCCGGCACAGCAATATAACCGTTTATATTCTTCTTAACTTCTTCCCTGACCAGTTCCAGCAGTCCTTCATGGTGCATAACACCACCACCGAGGATTATTACTTTAGGGAAGTACATCATGCATATATTCGTAATGCCCTGAGCGAGATAATTAGCTTCTAATTCCCAGGCTTCCGAATTTTCCAGTTCAGCCCCCGGCTTACCCCATCTCTTCTCAATAGCTGGTCCACTTGCCAGACCTTCCATACAGTTGGAGTGAAATAGACAGACAGAGTTGAAATGATCTGATGGATGCTTCTGGATGAGTTGGTGTCCACCTTCAGCTACAAGTAGCTTTCCATCTTTATAAACACCAAACCCGATACCTGTACCGATGGTTCCATAAACAACTGACTGTTTACCTCTTCCAGCGCCATAGGCTACCTCACCAAAACACGCCCCATTGACATCTGTATCTATCACTACATCCCATTCTTTAAACCATTCTTTTAGATTCACACCAGACCATCCTGGCTTAGGAGTCGTAGTGATTGTTCCGGTTGAGAGATCAACAGGTCCAAAAGTGGCGATGCCTATTCTTTTTACTTTCTTCTCTTGGAAGTAGGTTTTTATGGTTTGTAGTGTTGAGGCAGGATCTGTTGTTGGAATGGAGTGCCTTTCAAGCAATCCAATCTCATCACCGATTCCATACACAATCTTTGTGCCGCCTAATTCAATTCCACCGTATTTCATTCTTCTTCTCTACTCTCTGCCTTTACGGCATTCTTCTTTTCTACTTTTCTCCCACGCCATCTGGTGTGGTTTGTTTTGTTTTCTTCTTTATTTCTTCTCTTCCTCTACCCCATTCACCCAGTGTCCTTTACACTTCTTATCTTCCACACCAACCCGGTGTGGTTGATTTGATTTGTGAGATGCTGCTTGGGTAGTGGATGGGTTGTGTAGTGGATTTGTAGTGTGGTTTTTTACCGAGGTTTGCTCCTCGTGTTTTTTCTTATCTTCTTTTTTATTTATCTACTTCACTGCTTATCTTCCACACTTCTTATCTACTTCACTTCTTTTCTTCTTATCATCTACACTTCACGCTCTCCTTACTCCCCACATTCTTTGATGTGGTTAGTTGGTAGAGATGGATGTGTGGTAGATAGGTAGTGTTGTTGATTGGTTCTATCCCATTCAGGCAGTGTCCCATACACCTATAATTTCTTGCGAAAAATTATAGATATTAAACATGAACACAACGAGAGGTATTTTTAGAAAGTGTAGATGTAGAAAGGGTTTAAGACCTGTTGTGGTTTACAACAAACCAACCGTTTTTGTAATTTCCCCCTACCAGTGGTTTAGCGTTAGAATGGTTGCGAGAGGTAAGGTTGGGAAAAAAATTTGAGAAGTACATATAATACCTTTTGAATTAGTCCCGCTACAAATCTACTCACCAAACTAATCTTCGCCAATAAAATGTAATCATTCCAATCAATCTGGCCACATTAATCAGAATTTGCAAAAGCATTTCTTCTATTGTTGCCAAAATCAACTTTGGCAACCATTTCAAAAGTCTCCTCATATTTTTATTTACATCTATGTACGCAGAAATAACTGTCAGTCCAAATTGTGCCACAACATATCCAGCAAATGCCATTGACAAAAAAGGAAACGATTTCTCCCACATCAACAAGCAAGCATAAACTACCCAAAATACAGGTCCTAATAATTCAACCACAAGCTGATAACTCATTGTCGCCAATCCCAACATCCCATATTGCGGGTTTGCTATCATATTCTGGTGCTTAATCAGGCAATCCATCAAGCCTCTTTGCCATCTATCCCGTTGATGCAGTAGTCTTTTGATGCTATGTGGCACTCCGGTATAATAGACAGCAGTTGCTTCATAAACAATACGTTTCTTTGATTTCTGAGAATCAAAATCTCCCACTCTGCGCATTCTTGACGTATGACAGATTCTATGGTTTCGTTTATGGTTTTTAGACCAGTTACTGGAATCAGGATGCTTACTGAAAATCAGAATTATTTAATGTGTTTATCACTTCCATCTTTCTCCACTAGGGACAAAGTGTCCCACTCCCTACATTACAATTATGTAATATCTACTCCTTGAAGCTGTTTGTGAATTTTTTTTTCCAATACTTCTCTTTTTTCCGGCACCTTCGGCATCTCCGGAACTTTCGGTACTTTCGCCAGCTCCTGTTGTTCCAGTTCCATCTCTCGTAACTGTTTCTTTCGATAAGTTACCAGATTGCTGATAAATTCCGAAACACTGGGTTCCCAGTCTATGCGGTATCCTGCAATCTCCTGAACCAGTTCGGGGTTGATCGCCCATGCGCGTTTCACTACTGTACGAAAGTTTTTCTCCACAGTACGCCAGACGACATTCTCTTGTTCTGCCATGTACACGTAGATATTGTCCCGAAAGGCAAGCAGACGGCTGCTGTCCTCAAGGCATCTGTCCACAGCTATAAGCACACGCCAATAGCCTTTGTAGGATTCTCTGATACCAAGCCTTCGCAGGATGTCTCTTAACCAAAAATCATCTTTGTTGTTCAATATTTGTTTTCCTCCTATCAACCTGTATTCGGAGTTACTTTGCAATTAATGTGTTGATATTACCATTATTCTCCATCGTTTTCTCTTTTTCGGCTTAAGTTGTCTTTTGTCGCCTTTTATTGCCTTTAATCTCCATTCACAGGTCTTTTTATCTTAATTGTTGTTGTTTTTTTCTTCGTGGGAGTGGAAATCACTTTGTCCAAGCCAATATTTCCCGGCTCATTTTTATTTAATAATATAATCTATTACTTTGCAACTTATTATTTTTATATTGCTAATTTACATTTATTATTTTCTTAAAAATAAGCACAACAAAAAAGCCAACCGACTATCTTGTGTTCTAAGATAGCCAGTTGGCTCTTCATGTTTCAGAAAAAATTTTTCTGCACTTTATTTTCTTTTAACGGTACACTTAATCAGATATTTCTTTTGTAAGAACAGCCCTTTCCATAGTGTGCTTCCATCATACGTGTGAGATTTTCAAATATTCCCCACCATCTTCTCTTTCACCAGTGCGAATCCTTCTCTTACCAGAAAATGCGGCTGGTAAATAGCCTCGGAAGGGGCTGCGATTCCGCATACATCCTGATACTTCTGATGTCTGGCAAGTTTCAAACTTCGGTAGACATGAAAATTCTGAGTGACCAGTCCGGTGCGGCTGTTTTTGACATCGGCAAGGCGGCTGCTGAAGATCAGGTTTTCCTTTGTGCTGGTGGATTTGTCTTCCAAAATCAAACGCGACGAATCAATGCCGCGCTGTACCAGGCCACGGCGCATGCATTCTGCTTCTGTCATGTGTTCTCCCGGTCCCTGTCCGCCCGACAAAATCGCTGTTGTTCCGGGATTTTCCTGCAGATATTCTGCCGCTCTGATGATGCGTTTGTTCAGGGCACGGCTGGGACGGTCGCCTTTCACCTGGGCGCCAAGGACAATGATATAGTCCAGATTTTTCTGTCCCTGCTGCGTCATCTGGCCTGCGATCAGAATCTCTGCTGCAAGGAAAATCGCAAAGCCAATTCCCACAACAATTCCAAGCAGCCACCTGCACCACACGGGAAGGAACACATTATGCCGTCCCGACCACCAGATCCATCCGTCAATCCCATACAGGCATACAGCTGACAGCAGCCACACAATGGCAAAATCCACTCGAAAAAACTGCAGAAATAGATAATATCCCAGGCACAAAGTGCCCAGGATAATCATAATCGCCATCATTATGCGTTTCTGCCGCAGCATTTTTTGTATTTCTTTCCGGAACCGCATGGACATGGATCGTTACGTCCGATTTTCTTGCCTTTTACGATCGTGCCGGATTTTTTCTGCTCCAGATACAGAGCTTTTCTCTTCTCTTCATCGAAGATCTCATTCCACTGTGGAAGATTATAAAGCCAGTCTGCCTTTGCATCTACCATATTTTTATAGAGAAGCTCTTTGTCAAACTCCAGGCTGACAACAGTATCCTCATCCATTGTCTCAATCGGGTTCGGCTCTTTCAGACTGTCATTGATTCCATCCAGGAAACCAACCATTGTCAGCACTTCCTGTCCATATTTTTCAGCCAGCTCTTTGACCGTTCCTTTTACAACTTCATCCGGATTTGTCAGAAGCTGCTCATAAATATTTTTCTCAATATTGAAGTAATTTGCCCAGAATCTCTGCAGCGTTCCTTTGTCGGCATTTTCATTGTATGCAATGTCTCTCCATTGATCTAAGATAGTTTTTTCACTCATAAGTAATTCCTCTTTCTCCATTTGCTAATCTTGTTTGCAGGTTTTAAATGCAATCTGTGTCAACGAAATGATACGATAGATACACCTGCCTGGTCGGTGATTATTATAGCATAGATAATTATAAAAAACAATTGTTATATTCATGTATAGACAGGACATAGACGGACATACTATGAATGTTCATTGGAACTCCAATGATTAGCAATGTGCCAACGCACATTCTTTTTTATACTTTATCCTCCCCTTAAAAAACCCCGCAGTCATGCAAAGGCGCATACCTGCGGGGTTTTATTATAAACTTCGTATTTTTATCTGTTTGTTATACGATCGGTTCGAAATCAGCTACACCATGTTTGCACAGCGGGCAGATGTAATCTTCTGGAAGCTCATCGCCTTCATAGATAAATCCGCAGACTTTACATACAAATCCTTTCTTGCCTTCTGTCTGTGGTTTTGGTTTTACATTCTTCTGGTAGTAGGTATAGGTCATGGTATCGATGTCATTGATCACACGCGCCTCTGTTACGGTACAGATGAACATTCCGTGTGTATCCAGATCTACATACTGCTCTACTTTCAGAGACATAAATGCATTGATGTATTTTGGAAGGAATACCAGTCCGTTATCAGAACGCAGTGTCTCCATGTTAGCAAATTTATCAGCCGTTCTTCCGCTCTGGAATCCAAAGTTCTGGAATACGCTGAAAGGAGCCTCTGTGGACAGACAGTTTACGTTCATCACACCTGTCTGTTTGATGATGTGGTGAGAGTAGTTTGCCTTGTTGATGTTAACGGCTACACGGTTCGGGTTATCGGTCAGCTGTGTAACAGTGTTTACGATCAGACCATTGTCTTTCTTTCCATCGTTGGAAGTTACCACATACAGACCATAGCCAATCTTGAACAGTGCAGTCAGGTCGTTTTTGTCAGCCTTGTCACTCTTAGCTACGTAATCGCGGCAAAGCTCGTCTGCCAGCGCTTCAACCTGAGCAGTGCTCTCCTCATTGAGTGCAGATTTGATATGAACGGTTGTATCTGTGAAGGTCAGTTTCTTGGAGCCTTCGAACATGTTCTTCATCACTTTTGCAGCCAGAGGTGCCCATGTTCCGTTCTCGATCAGAGCTACCGTACGATTCTGGAAGTTTCTCTCTGTCAGATGATGGATGTACTCTTTCATGAATGGGAAGATGTCAGCATTATATGTAGTGGTAGCGAGTACCAGTTTGCCGTAGCGGAATGCATCTTCCACTGCCTCTGCCATATCATCGCGGGCAAGGTCAAATACAGCAACTTTCGGGCATCCTTTCTCGATGAGTTTCTTCTCCAGAAGCTCAACTGCTTTCTTTGTATGTCCATATACAGAAGTGTAAGCAATCACAACGCCTTCGCTCTCAACTGCATAAGAAGACCAGATATCATAAAGATTGATGTAGTATCCCAGATTTTCTTTCAGGATTGGTCCATGCAGAGGGCAGATGGTCTGAATGTCCAGTCCGGCTGCTTTTTTCAGCAGGTTTTGTACCTGTGCACCATATTTTCCTACGATGCCGATATAATAACGGCGTGCCTCGCATGCCCAGTCTTCTTCTACATCCAGAGCACCGAATTTGCCGAAACCATCTGCTGAAAACAGAACTTTGTCATATGTATCATAAGTTACAATTACTTCTGGCCAGTGTACCATAGGAGCAGCTACAAATGCCAGTGTATGTTTTCCAAGTGACAGTGTGTCACCTTCTTTGACTACCACCTGTCTGTCAGCAAAATCTGTGCCGAAGAACTGCTTCATCATCACAAATGCTTTCTGAGAGGAAACGATCTTGGTATCCTGGAATGTCTCCATAAAGTTTGCGATATTTGCGGAGTGGTCCGGCTCCATATGCTGAATGATCAGGTAATCCGGACGGCGGGAACCGAGAACGGACTGGATGTTGTCAAGCCACTCATGTGTAAAGCGGGCATCTACGGTATCCATAACTGCGATCTTCTCATCCATGATCACATAAGAATTGTATGCCATACCATTCTCTACTACATATTGTCCCTCAAACAAGTCCACATCATGATCGTTCACACCTACATACTTAATGTCTTTCGTAATCTCCATTTTATAAGCTCCTTTCTCTTATCATGAATAGAATATTCATCAGACGCACTTTTATGAGTGTATTATAACATACTCGCATTGAAAATACTAGACTTTTTCAATCTATTTTCTAATATTTTTCCCGTGCGTCACATTACTTTCATTATATAAAGTTGCCAAACAATTGTAAAGTCCGGCTCCAAAAAATCTCATTTTTTCTTTTTTTGAAAAAAAATAAATTTTTTCAAAAAAACACTTGCATTTTCCCGAAAAGTGTTGTATTATAAACAAGCTGATTGATGCGGCACACAAAAACAAATAATATGGTCTGTTGGTCAAGTGGTTAAGACGCTGCCCTCTCACGGCAGAATCAGGGGTTCGACTCCCCTACAGACTGCTCAATCTCATGACTGATGAGGTTCACAAAAACCGAATAACATGGTCTGTTGGTCAAGTGGTTAAGACGCTGCCCTCTCACGGCAGAATCAGGGGTTCGACTCCCCTACAGACTGCTGAGAACTTCTGAAAAATCAGAAGTTCTTTTTTTGTTTTCTTTTCACGAAAAATACGCCCCAGCCAAACGCCGGAGCATATTTTTCTATCAAAGCACAGCCTATTTGATGCTGATCACTTCGTAATCCTGATCTTCTACTGTTTTCTTCAGTACTGCATCGTCAAGTGCCTCTGCCAGAGTGACAACGGCTGTTCCGTCTTTGTGGCTGACGATTGCTTCTTCTACCTGTGGAAGTGCCTCCAGACATTTTTTCACTCTTGCCTCACAGTGTCCACACATCATTCCTTTGATTTCCATTGTTTTTTTCATTTCTTTCGTCTCCTTTTTCTTTGATTTTTTTATTTTTTTATCTTTTCTGGCATCATACATGGAGAAAAGATTTAAACGCAGTGCATTCGTTACCACACAGAAGCTGGACAGGCTCATCGCCGCCGCCCCGAACATCGGATTTAATTTCCATCCAAAGATCGGATACCACAGTCCTGCTGCCAGCGGAATTCCGATGATATTGTAAATAAATGCCCAGAACAGATTCTCGTGAATATTTTTCAAAGTGGCGCGGCTTAAGCGGATGGCTGCCGGTACATCGCTGAGCCGGCTTTTCATCAGCACAACATCAGCCGCATCGATCGCAATATCTGTTCCCGCCCCGATGGCGATTCCCATATCTGCTCTCGTAAGCGCCGGTGCGTCGTTGATTCCGTCGCCTACCATCGCAACTTTTCCATGCTTTTTCAGGGAGCGGATGACGCTTTCCTTCCCTTCCGGGAGAACACCGGCAATGACTTCATCCACACCGGCCTGCGCTCCGATTGCTCTTGCTGTCCGCTCGTTGTCACCAGTCAGCATGACAACCTTGATGCCCATATTCTGGAGTTCTTTGACTGCCCGCGGGCTGTCCTCCTTGATGACATCTGCCACGGCAATGACACCAAGCAATTGGCCATCTCTGCTGAAAAACAATGGTGTTTTGCCTTCTTCTGCCAACTGCTGTGCTTGCTTTTCCATTATTTCGGAAACCACCGCATTCTGGCCGATAAAGTTTCTGTTTCCACCGGCAAGGCGACGGCCTTTCCAGTTCGCTGTGAGCCCATTGCCCGGAAGTGCCTGAAAATCGTCTGCGTTTTCTCTGACCAGATTTCGTTCGATGCCAAGGGCAAGAATCGCCTTCGCCAACGGATGCTCACTCTTTTGTTCCAGCACAAAGGCTGCCTGCAAAAGTTCTTCCTCACCGATTCCTTCTTCTGGCACCAGATCTGTCACTTTCGGTTCCCCGCTTGTGATCGTTCCCGTTTTATCAAGCGCTACAATCTCCATCTTTCCTGTTTCTTCCAGAGAAACGGCTGTCTTGAACATAATTCCATGTTTGGCACCCATACCGTTACCTACCATAATCGCGACCGGAGTTGCCAGTCCAAGCGCGCAGGGGCAGCTGATGACGAGAACGGAAATACCTCTGGCCAGTGCAAATCCAATGGTCTGTCCCGCCAGAAGCCAGACGAGAATCGTCAGCACGGAAATGCTGATCACAACTGGCACAAACACGCCGGATACTTTGTCTGCAATTTTTGCAATCGGGGCTTTTGTAGCCGCTGCATCGCTGACCATCTGAATAATCTGGGATAAAGTTGTATCTTCCCCCACTCTGGTTGCCTCACACTGGAGATAGCCGGACTGGTTCAAAGTAGCGGCAGAGACTGAATCGCCTGGTTCCTTATCAACAGGAATGCTTTCTCCTGTCAGGGCCGATTCGTTGACCGCACTGCTTCCTTCTTTTACAATTCCATCGACAGGTATATTCTCACCCGGCTTTACCACAAAAATATCACCGATGTGCACCTGTTCAATGCCAACTTCGACTTCCTCGCCATGGCGAAGAAGTGTCGCTGTCTTCGGTGCCAGCTTCATCAGCCCTTTCAGGGCATCGGTTGTCTTACCCTTGGAATGTGCCTCCAGCATTTTTCCGACCGTGATCAGCGCCAGAATCATAGCAGCCGATTCAAAATAGAATTCATGCATATACGACATGACTGCCGCACTGTCGCCTTTGAGCTGGGCATCTGTCATGGCAAACAGCGCATATGTGCTGTACACAAAAGATGCCGCTGAGCCAAGTGCCACCAGTGTATCCATATTTGGTGCGCCATGTGCAAGGCTCTTAAAACCACTGATAAAAAATTTCTGGTTTACTACCATCAAAGCCACGGCAAACAAAAGCTGCACAAGCCCCATGGCAACGTGATTTCCGTCAAAGAAAGACGGAAGCGGCCATCCCCACATCATATGTCCCATCGACACATACAGCAAAGGGATCAGCAACACCAGCGATACCACAAGGCGGCGCTTGAGCACGGGCGTTTCTCTGTCCTTCAACATTTCTTCATATTCCATCGTACGGTCCGCTGCCTGACTTCTTTGTCCCTGTCCACCCTTAACAGAGGCTCCATAGCCTGCCGCCTCCACGGCCGCGATAATCTGTTTTGGCGAAGCCGTACCCTCCACGCCCATGGAATTCGTCAGAAGGCTGACGGAACAACTTGTCACGCCGTCGACTTTGGAAACCGCCTTTTCCACGCGGGCACTGCAGGCAGCACAGCTCATACCGGTTACTGTATACTGCTCCATAATTTCCTCCTTCTATTTCATCAGCTTTGGTAATAGTGTTACCAATTCATCAATAACCTCATCATTTCCATTTCGAATATTTTCCGCCACACAGGTGCGCAGATGATTGGCAAGCAACACTTTATTGAAACTGTTCAGTGCAGCATTGACAGCGGAGACCTGCACAAGAATATCCGTACAGTAGGCATCTTTTTCCAGCATTCCCTGAATGCCCCTTACTTGTCCTTCAATCCGTTTCAGGCGGTTCATCAAATCTTTATATTCTTTGTCGGAACGCTCTTTCTTCTTATGACTGCAGCATTGCTTTTCTTCCATATTCCACCTCCCATATACCCCTATAGGGTATTTTCTTCATTCATTATATACCCCCTGTGGGTATTTTGCAACTATTTTCTACTTTTTTCTTGTACTTTATTAAAAAACTCCTTTATAATCATTTATGAAGTAAATAAATATGTGTTGCTGAGGGCAACGTTTCATGTAGAAAAAGGAAATGATAAACTATGACAAATCTGATTGATTTACACGTACACTCTAACTGTTCTGACGGGACATGCAGCCCTTCCGAGCTTGTAAAAAAGGCTCTCAAAAATAATTTGAGAGCCTTTGCTTTGACGGACCATGATACCACCGACGGCATTGACGAAGCGCTGTGTGCAGCTTCCGGCAGCCATCTGGAGGTAATCCCCGGTATTGAATTTTCAACCACTTATGAGGGAAAAGACATCCACATGCTCGGACTTGGCATCGACCATCACAACGCACATTTTCAGGAATCGCTGGAAGTCTTTCGCAATCATCGCCAAACACGCAATCTGCAGATGATTGACAAACTGCGCGAACACGGCATTGATATCTCCTATGAAAAACTTCTGAAGGAATATCCGGATTGCACCGACGTCTGGACACGGGCACATTTTGCACGTTTTCTTCTGGATCACGGCTATGTTTCCTCCAGAAACGAAGCTTTTGATCGCTATCTGGGTGACCGTGCCTGCTGCTTCGTCCCTCGCCCGAAGGTTTCTCCTTTTCAGGTAATTTCCCTGATCCATGAGGCAGGCGGCTATGCTGTCCTGGCCCACCCGCTTCTCTATGGATTTTCCAGCCAGAATCTGGAACTTCTGGTGCGCCGCTGCAAAGAGGCAGGTGTCGACGGTCTGGAAGCCGTTTACTCCCGCAACCGCGGTTCCGACGAATCCTCCATGCGCCAACTTGCCAGACGCTTCGGACTGAAAATCACCGGCGGTTCCGATTTCCACGGAGACAACAAGCCGGATATCCAGCTTGGAACCGGCACAGGGAATCTGCGCATCCCCTATGAACTGTGGGCGCATTTAAAAGAATCATAAATGGATACGCAAGGACCTTTATTCCTCCACATGTTCTGCCGGAATGAAGGTTCTTGATTTCATCGGATCGACCGGCTTTTTCGCTCTCTGCTGTGCCCAATCACAGAAGTACATCTGGGAATTCAAAAGAGCCTTGCCTCTGCGGTCCACTTTTACATAAGCACCATCCGGCTGCAGCACATGTGCTTTCATGTTATCCTGCATCTCAATCTCGAGAATCTGAATCACTTCTTTTTTGATATTCTCATCTTCCACCGGGAATACAATTTCCACACGGCGATCCAGATTACGCGGCATCCAGTCTGCACTTCCCATAAATACATTTTCTTCTCCATTGTTATAAAAATAGAAAATACGGCTGTGCTCCAGGAAATCTCCGACAATGGAACGCACCTGGATATTTTCACTGATGCCCGGAATACCTGTTTTCAGACAGCAGATTCCGCGGACAACCAATTCAATCTTGACTCCAGATTCCGCAGCATAATAAAGCGCTTTCATGATATCCGGGTCACACAGAGAATTCATTTTTGCCTTGATAAATGCCGGTTTGCCATCCTGCGCATGGAGTGCCTCTCTCTCAATCATTTTCACAAACCGCTTTTTCATCCACAATGGCGCCACAATCAGCTTATTCCAATATTTCGGTTCCGAGTAGCCGGAGAGCATATTAAAGACAGCCGTCGCATCCTCGCCATAGCGGGAATCGCAGGTAAAAATACCACAGTCTGTATACAGCTTAGCCGTGCTGTCGTTGTAGTTACCGGTACCCAGATGCACGTAACGGCGGATTCCCTCTTCCTCTCTTCGCACGACCAGAGTGATCTTGCTGTGTGTTTTCAGACCTACCAGTCCATAGATAACATGGCATCCTGCCTTCTCCAGCATTTTTGCCCAGACAATGTTGTTTTCCTCGTCAAATCTCGCCTTCAGTTCCACCAGAACAGAAACCTGCTTGCCATTCTCTGCCGCCTGTGCCAGTGCCGCAATAATCGGTGAATGACCGCTGACGCGGTACAACGTCTGTTTGATTGCCAGCACATCGGGATCTTTTGCCGCCTGACGTACAAAATCCACGACCGGATCAAAACTTGCATACGGATGGTGCAGGAAAATATCCTGTTTGCGGATCGCCGCAAAGATATCGTTGTTGCTCTCCTGGATTTCCGGTACGGGAGCCGGTACATATTTCCTTGCCTTAAACGCATCAAATCCATCCAACCCGTACATTTTCATCAAAAAGGTCAGATCCAGCGGGCCCGGAATATAATAGATGTCGGAATCTTTAATCTGAAATTCTGTTTTCAGAATCTTTAAAAGCTGTTCATCCATCTTCTCTTCCACTTCCAGACGAATCACCTCGCCCCACTGACGTTTTTTCAGCTGTTTCTGGATTTCTTTGAGAAGATCCTCTGCCTCGTCCTCATCAATGGACAAATCCGCATTACGCATGATGCGATATGGATGCGCGCAGACGACGTCGTAGCTTAAAAACAGTTTTCCAATGTTTCGCTCTATGATTTCCTCCAGCAGGATGACTGCCCGCTCCTGTTCCTGGGAAGCCGGAATCTCGACCAGACGCGGAAGTACCGATGGCACCTGCACCGTTGCAAACTCCAGTTCCTCTTTTCCCTTTTTCTGATCTTTTTTGCGAATCAACGCGCCGAGATTCAATGTTTTGTTTCGAATCAGCGGAAACGGTCTGGAAGAATCCATCGCCATCGGTGTCAGGACAGGATAAACATTGTCCTGGAAATATTCATCCACGAAAGTTCCCTGTTCTTCGGTCAGATCTTCATGCTCCATGATCACGCTCACGCCGATTTTATTTAATGCCGGAACAAGAGAACGGTTGTATGTAGAGTATTGCTGCTGCACCAGTTCATGTGTCCGCTCACCGATTTCTTTCAGCTGTTCTTTTGGTGACAGTCCGGCAATGTCCGGTTTGGTATACTTTGCGTGTACCTGATCTTTCAAAGAAGCGACACGGATCATAAAAAATTCGTCCAGATTGGATGCCGTAATACTCAGAAATTTCAATCGTTCAAACAGAGGCAGCGTCTTATCCCTCGCCTCACTCAGTACTCTCTCATTAAATTTGATCCAGCTTAATTCTCTGTTCACATAATATTCCGGTGTTTCATATTTTGTATAGTCCATATTTTCCTACCTCCTGGTCACTCTTTTTTTCACCACAGGGCGAACTCCAAAAATCTCTTCAAAGAAATCTGCCTTTTCCTTCAGAAGGCCGGTTTCCAGAAGAAGGTTGGCATTGCTGGTTACGGTGATGACCAGATGTTCTCCCTTGAGTGTTGCCTTGATGTCCTCTATCTTCTGATAATGGCTTCGGTCCAGTTCGTTGGCCACACGAAGAAGCGCAGTCAGTTTTGCAATTGTCAGATAATTTTTCGCATCAATTCCAGTCTCGCGGTTCATTTCCGTAAAGTAATCAAATGAATGGTTGTTATATTTTACCACATTCGCAATGATTTCCTGTTCTGCCTTGGACAGGCCGATAATCTCTGTGGATTTGATGATGTTATAACCACACTCCGACGCATTGCGCACACTGATATATTTTCCGCACTCATGCAGCTGAATCGCAATCTGCAAAAGCAGGCGTTCCCTGCTTCCCATTCCGTGGATTTTCTTCATACCATCGAACATGGCAAGCGCAATCTTAATGACGGACTCCACATGGGATTTGCTGCTGTTGTAGCGTTTTCCGATATTTCTGGCCGCCACAAGAATGTCGTTTTCAAAATTATGACTTGTCTTGATAATTTTATGTGCCTCACCATAGTCGTATGCAATTCCATCGGCAAGCACCGTGCCGGGCGCCCACATCACTTCCGCGCCAAAGGCATCAATAAATTCTTTATACAATACAGCAGTCGGAATGACAAGAGAACCATATTCCGAAGGGATCTCCAGTTCATCCACCAGAAGATCCAGCGGTGTTGTCATGATTTTTTCATAGCGCTGTTCAAGCTCCGCTCTTTTCATCACCTTCAGATCACTTCTCTCATGAAAAAGAGTATCCATAAAGAAATCGCCAAGTAAAATGACATGCTTAACATCTCTGTCTTTCAAAAACAGACGCTTAAAACTCATAATATCACTGTGGATAACCTCTTCTACCAGCTGATGATAATGAACGGTCTCTTTTTCCATCTGGCGCAGACGCTCCCGAATACGCAAAATACCAAGTTTCAGATTCTGCGTGCTGACCAGCGTATCTTTATCAAACAAAGATACCTGTGTGCTTCCGCCTCCAACATCCAGAATCGCTGTTCCCTTTTTGATCACTTCTTTGAAGTCTTCTTCCATCGCGGCAATGGATTTATACGACAAAAAGCGCTGTTCTGCATTGCTTAAAATATCTATCTTTATCCCCGTTTTTTGATAAACCTGTTCAATCAAAATATGGGGATTTTTCAATTCACGAAGCGCACTTGTGGCGCAGGCGCGATATTCCGTCACACCGTACTCTTTCATCGACTCCACATATGCTTTGATCACTTCGCAGAGTTCCTCCAAAAGCTCATGACTGATTTTGCCATCTGCATAGGCATCCCGCCCCAGATCCATACGGTATCTCAGATAAGTGATTTCTTTCATCCCGTATTTTCTAGACAGTTCATAAATCTTCATACTCACTTCGTATGAACCAATGTCGATGGCGGCAAATGTTGTAATTGCCATACCTGTTCCTCCTCTTACTATTGACACACTTTTCTTCATTTTACTCTTTTTTATTCTGAATATCCACAAGATTAACTAAATTTTTATAAAAAAACATCCACCGAATCTTTTGCATACTTGAAAAAAATAACGAAGCTTAAAAAGCTCCGTTACTTTTTCTGCCCAAGCAGATAATCGATAAACTGCTGAGCCGTTCTTCCATTGAGTCCTCCATGACTCAACTCCCATTTATTTGCCTCCAGAAGAAGATCCTCTTCTGCCATATGAATGTCGTGGCGCTCGGCAAGTGTTCTCACAATATTCTGAAATTCCTTTTTGCTCGGTGCACTGAAGAAGATGGTGACACCGAATCGATAAACAAGTGACAGCTTCTCCTGAACGGTATCAGAAGTATGCATATCTTCTCTTCTTCCCTCTTTGTCTCCATATTCCTCTTTGATCAGATGACGGCGATTGGAGGTTGCATAGATCAAAATGTTGTCCGGCTTACGCTCCAGTCCACCCTCGATAACTGCCTTGAGATATTTATACTCAATTTCAAATTCCTCAAAAGAAAGGTCATCCATATAAATGATGAATTTGTAATTGCGGTTTTTGATCTGTGCAATGACCTCATTCAAATCCTGGAACTGGTGCTTGTACACCTCAATGATGCGAAGGCCTTTGTCATAATACTGATTGAGGATTCCTTTGATGCTGGAGGATTTTCCGGTTCCCGCATCACCAAAGAGCAGACAGTTGTTGGCCTTTCTTCCCTCAACAAAAGCTTCTGTATTATCAATCAGCTTTTTCTTCGCAATCTCATATCCTACCAGGTCATCGAGATGCACATGTGCAATGTTTGTGATCGGTTCAATCACGACCTGGTCATTGGTGTCATGCGCCACGCGGAATGCCTTGTGAAGTCCCAACTTGCCAACACCAAAATCGCGATAAAACTCTACCATATCCTTCATAAACTCTTCTGTGCTTTCTGCCTGGGACAGCTTTTCGCTGAGGTTGCAGATGCGGTCACGGATTCGCTTGTTAAACATCTTGCTTCCCTCATTGATGTTCACATAGCTGCTTAAGATTTCACAGCAGGAAGAGTGGAATTTCTCGTCCAGCGTGCGAAGATCAAAATCAAACAACCCTTTGAAAATCTTAAAATCATGCATGGCAAGCTTGTTGATGCTGCCCTCGACCGGTCCCACGATCTCACAGGCCGTACTGAATGCATTTTCATGATTTACAAGAAGATAGGTCAGGTAGCAGTGCCACAAATCTCCCGCAAAACCATAAGCGCCCGCCATCTCCACCAGTCCGTTGACACAGCTGTAAAACATTTCTCTTAATTCTTCTGCATTTTCCTCCGATGCACAACTGTCGATCAGCTGTGTCATCTTATTCAAGAGATCCCCTTGCTCAAAATCGCGGTAGAGGATACACTCTCTTACTTTTGACATGTTTTCTTCCTCCTAGTAATTGCCGAATACCCGCAGGGAATTGGCCTCCTGACCGATCCCGCGCAGTGCATTTTTGACGGCACTCTGCTCCAGATTGCCCTCAAAATCCACGAAAAACCGATATTCCCAATTCTTTCCTGTAATCGGGCGTGATTCAATTTTTGTCATATTCAGTCCATTATAAATAATATGGGACAGCATATTGTAAAGCGTACCGCTCTCATGCGGCAGTTCAAAACAAATGCTGATCTTGTTCGCATTTTTCTCATAGCACTGGTTTTTGCTGACGATAATAAAGCGAGTAGAATTATTTACATTGTGGTAAATCTGCTCCTTCAGAACTTTCAGTCCATGGAACTGCGCTGCCGCCTTGCTGGCAATGGCCGCATGTGTGACGTCGCCGTCTTTTTTAATTTTCTTCGCTGCTGCCGCTGTGTTTTCGATTTCTCTTGTCTTCCACTGCGGATTGCTTTCCAAAAACATTTTGCACTGTGCAAGCGCCTGCGGATGGGAATAGACTTCTTTGATATCCTCCAAAGAAGCTTCCGGAAGGCCAAGCAGTGCATGCTCACATTTGATGATCTGCTCGCCTACAATGTAGAGATTGTACTCTACCAGAAGATCATAAATATCTGCAACAATACCTGCCGTGGAATTCTCAATCGGCAGTACCGCATAATCTGCCTGACCGTTCACGATCGCGTCCATGGCATCTCTCCATGTCTTTACATGAAAAGAAGTAATGCCATGTCCAAAATATGCCTGCATGGCTGCATAGCTGTATGCACCTTCCACCCCCTGAAATACGACCTTGACATCCTTCATGGGAAGTTCCTCGATCATGGTAAAATCCGTTTCTTCCTCAATCCCATGCTCCGTCAACAGCTGGTACTGCAGCTTGCGGCTCATGGACATGATCTGCTGAAACAGTTCTTCCACACCAGTTGCATTAAAATGGCTGTGTGCTTTTGCTTTCAGAGTCTTAATCTTCTGTACTTCGCGTTCTTTGTCAAATACCTGTTTTCCGGTGCTGATTTTGTAATCCGCAACCTGAGAACAGATTTCCATACGTTTTTCAAAGAGGCGAACGATCTCATTGTCAATGACATCAATTTCATCTCGTAATTGTTTCAAATCTAACATCTTATTTTTCCTCTGTTTTCTGTCGTTTTTTTACCAGTTCACTAATTTCTCCCAAAAAGGAAAGAGAACCAAACGCAATAATCACATCTTCCGGCTTTGCTTTCTTGTAAGCAACTTCTACTGCATCCTGCAGAGACTGCATCGATGTGACATGGCTGTTGTATTTTCGTACTGTCTTGGCGAGTTCTTCTGCCGGGAGGGCACGCTCATTTTTCGGCGTGGCAACTGTCAGGATTTCCTTCGCATAAGGAGCCGTGATCTGTGCCACACGATCATAATCTTTATCTTTGAACATTCCCATAATATAGTAGATTGTTTTACCGGCAAAATACTCCTGAATCGATGCCTCCAGTTTCATGGCAGCATCCGGATTGTGGGCTCCGTCAATGACAAAAACAGGGCTTTTGTCCAGAATGCTGAATCGTCCGCCCCAGACAGTCTCCTTCATTCCCTTATGAACGGCATCTTTGGAAATCTCATAGCCAAGATCTTTGAGAACTTCCAGCACCTTGAGTGCGATCACTGCATTTTCAATCTGATATACACCTGCCATGGAAATCTCATACTCCTCATCTTCATACAGGAATTTCTGGCCGAAGCAGCTGCTCTCCTCCACCCGTGCATCTTCCTTGTCTGCCACATGAACAGGCACTTTAAATCTGCGTGCTGTCCCCTGTACAACCGTCATCGCCTCCGGCTTCTGACGCGTTGTAACTACATGGCATCCGGGCTTAATGATTCCCGCTTTGTTTCTGGCAATCTCCGCAAGTGTGCTGCCGAGAAATCCCATATGATCCATACTGATGGAAGTGAGCACGGCAATCTGCGTCGTTGTAATGAGATTTGTCGCATCGAGAAGTCCTCCCATTCCTGTCTCCAACGCAACAATTTGGCACTTTAATTCCTTAAAGCATAAAAAAGCTACGGCTGTCTCGATCTCAAACGGTGTCGGATGTGCAAGACCGTCTTTCACCATTGAAGCCACCACACTGGCCACTTTTGTCATCTGTGCGGCAAAAATTTCTTCTGATACAGGCTCACCATTGATCTCGATTCGCTCCAGATAGGAAAACAAGGTCGGTGATACATAACGCCCCACTTGATAACCCGCTTCCTTCAATACTGTGGAAACATATGCCAGCACGGAACCTTTTCCATTCGTTCCTGCCACATGAATAAACTGCAGCTCATCCTGCGGGTTTCCCAGGCGTTCCATCATCGTTTCCATATTGTTGAGCCCCAGAACACTTCCATATTTCTGGGCATGCTCAATATACAATCTGCTTTCTTTATAATTCATTTTTTATCTCCAAAAATAATCAATAGGTTTACACGTTTTCTTATTATAATACAGACGTATCGTTTTTTCAAGAATGGGAACTATATAGAAAAAACGGAGGTCTACACATATGAAACATCCATTTTTCCTGTGCGGCACCATCGGTCTTTGCATGGAGGTGGTCTGGACAGGGCTTCACTCCATCCTCCAGAGGGACTTCCGCTGCATGGGGCAGTCCTCAATTCTTATGTTCCCCATCTACGGAATGGCATCGGTCATCGGACCCATCTCCCATCGGCTCTCCCGTGTCCCCCGTGCTGTACGGGGCCTGATTTATACCGCCGGCATTTTTACCACAGAATTCTTTACCGGCTCCATCCTTCGAATTCTTCAGATCTGCCCCTGGGATTACAGCGGCATGCCCTTCAATTTCCAGGGGCTGATCCGCCTGGATTATGCTCCTTTGTGGTTTGCGGCAGGACTGTTTTTTGAGAAACTCTTATCTGAGAAATAAAACTTGAAAAAAATGTCGGATTATTATATGATGATACTCAGAAAACATCAAATTGAATATTTTGGGAGGTAGTACATGAAGCATTTAATGAGTCCTTTAGACATGTCCGTAGAAGAACTGGACAAATTACTGGATCTTGCAAATGACATTGAGAAACACCCTGAGAAATATGCTCACGTATGTGAGGGTAAGCGTCTTGCAACGCTTTTCTATGAGCCAAGCACAAGAACACGTCTCAGCTTTGAGGCTGCCATGATGAATCTCGGAGGAAAAGTCATGGGCTTTTCAGAAGCCAGCTCCAGTTCCGCAGCAAAAGGTGAGAGCGTTGCCGATACAATTCGCGTGATTTCCTGCTATGCAGATATCGCAGCGATGCGCCATCCAAAGGAAGGTGCACCACTGGTTGCTTCTATGGCATCCAGCATTCCTGTGATTAATGCAGGCGACGGCGGTCATCAGCATCCTACACAGACTCTGACAGACCTGCTCACCATTCGCTCCTTAAAAGGACGCCTCGATAACCTTACGATTGGTCTGTGCGGCGATTTGAAATTCGGTCGTACTGTTCACTCTCTGATCGAGGCCCTGGTACGCTATACAGGAATTAAATTTGTACTGATCTCTCCGGAAGAGCTTCGCGTTCCAAGTTATATCCGTGAAGATGTCCTGGAGAAAAACCATGTAGAATATGAGGAAGTAGAACGTCTGGAAGATGCTCTGCCGGAATTGGATCTTCTGTATATGACACGCGTTCAGAAAGAGCGCTTCTTCAACGAGGAAGATTATGTCCGCATGAAAGACTTCTATATTCTGGACGCCGCAAAAATGCAGCTTGCCGGACCTGATATGCTGGTTCTTCATCCCCTGCCGCGTGTAAACGAAATCGCTGTGGAAGTCGACAAAGATCCGCGTGCCGCATACTTTAAACAGGCACAGTACGGTGTATATGTCCGCATGGCATTGATTCTCACATTATTGGAGGTAGAAGTATGTTAAATGTAGGTGCAATTCAGGAAGGTGTTGTTCTCGACCACATCAAAGCAGGCAGAAGCATGACAATTTATCATGATCTGAAACTTGGCAAACTTGACTGTACAGTTGCTATCATCAAAAATGCCCGCAGCAACAAAATGGGCAAAAAAGATATCATCAAGGTAGAGTGCCCGATCGACATGCTGAATCTTGATATTCTCGGCTACATTGACCATAACATCACGGTCAATATCATCAAAGACGGGGAAATTGTAGAGAAAAAACAGCTGAAGCTGCCAAAGAAGATTGTCAATGTGATCAAATGCAAAAATCCAAGATGTATCACTTCAATCGAGCAGGGTCTGGATCAGGTATTCCTTCTGTCCGATGAGGAAAAGGAAGTATACCGCTGTTTATACTGCGAAGAAAAATACCGCGGAGCAAGAAAGAAAGACAAATAATTGATAAAGAGATAAAACCAGAGGCATCTTTCTCAGATTCACCTCTGGTTTTCTGTCTATACAGGAGAATTTATGCAAAAGCAATTACGCGCAGCGGCAAAAGAAGCCGGCATTTTAAATGATTTTCTGAAAACCGAATGGCATCTATCCAAAAAACAGATCCGACAGGCCAAATTCCGCCCGAACGGAATCACAGTCAATGGAATTCAAAGCCGCATCAATGCGATGCTTCGTCCTGGGGATGTCGTCTGCATCACGCTTGAGGAAGCTGACTGCGGTTCTCATCATCTTCTGCCCTATGAGCATCCACTTGCCATCCTCTACGAAGATGAAGATATTCTCGCTGTCAACAAACCGGCCAAAATGGTAGTGCATCCTTCTCACGGTCACTACTGTGACTCTCTGTCAAATGCTGTCATATCCTACTATATGCAAAAAGGACTCTCTGTCACTGTCCGCTCTGTCGGAAGACTTGATAAGGATACCTCCGGCATCGTCGTGTTCGCAAAAAATCAGATTGCATCTGCACGTCTATCTGTCCAAAGAGACAACGGACTGTTCCAAAAAGAGTATCTGGCTCTTGTAACTTCCGTGCCTGTTCCGACTTTCGGTACAATCCGTACCAACATCTGCAAGGATGTTGCTTCTCTGTCAAAAATGAAAACAGCAGAACATGGAATGCATGCCGTCACTCATTATCAGGTATTGCAGTCTTTCCATGAATATTCTGCTGTTTCTCTTCATCTGGAGACAGGTCGCACCCATCAGATTCGCGTACACATGAGTTCCATCGGTTATCCGCTGCTTGGCGACATTCTGTACGGCGGTTCTCCGGAACTGATCCAGAGAACCGCACTTCATGCTCTTCGGTGTCGCTTCTGTCAGCCTTTTTCAGGAAAACCGATAGAACTGGAAGCCCCCGTTCCCCAGGATATGGAAACTCTGATGTGACGTATTATTCTTCACTTTCAGAGTCATCCGTATCTTTCTTGATCAATTGGTCTTTCTCATATTGAATCGATGAAACCAGTGTACTGCCTCCCACATAGACTTTTTCTTTCTCGTCTACAGTAAAGTAATACCCGCTGTCTGAAGAATTGCCGATATAAATCATTATTTCCGTTCCGTCTTCATCCACAGCTCTCACAGTATAAGCAGGTTCCTCCAGTCCATAATATTTCAGTTCATCCGGATCCTCCAGTTCACGTTCTGCTGTCAGTTCAAGGATTTCCGACTCCATGGTATCCGGATAACTCTGATCGAGTTGTGTTTTCGTATCTCCTGCAAAGTACCACTGCTCCTTCTTCTTTCTCAGCTGTACCTTTCCGCTTTCATTTTTATAAGTAATGGATTTCAGTTCTCCGTCAAAATCGGTCACTTCAATCTGGGATTCCTGCTCTTCCTGTTCTTTCTTTGCCTCTTCTTTTTTATTAAAAAAACGAAGACCGATCAAAAGAGCCAGTAATACGAGTAAAATACCAGTCAAAACAGCCAGTCTTTTTTTCTCCTTCAACTTCTCTGCCTCCTATGCTTTTCTTCTCTTCCACCATACGACAAATCCCCAGACAAGCACAACTACCGGGAATCCAAAAATAACAGCAAGCCCAATCAGTCCCACATGCTGCATGGTGTTATAAGTCACTTCCAGACTTTTCGGTTCGATTGCTGCATTCTGTACGTCCTCAAAATTTGCACTGATTGAATTCGTAAACAACGTAAGATTTTCCAATGTCGTAAATGTTCCCGTAATCTGCTCATCAATCATCGATGGTGCTGTGATTACAGTCAGACGCGCTTCTTTTGTTTCTTCATCGGATGTATCTTCGGATTTTTCTTCAGATTCTTTCTCTTCAGAATCCTCGTCTTCTGTTCCGATTGTCTCAGTCGCGGTTGCTCCGATGACATAAGTACCTTCCTCGTCACCCTCTTCTGTAACTGCATGTGCAGAAGAAGACGATTTCATAAACGGAGTTACCGTGATGCTGTCCCTGGCAGGCTCTGTCTGCGTCATTCCTCTGGAATTGACCAGAAGAACCATCTGACTGGAAATATCATTTGCAAGATCTCCGGATACACTCAGTTCAGGGAAGATATAGTAATAATTGCCCTGGTAACATCTCTGTGGATCGGCAATATAGCCATCCGCCATAGAAAGTCCATATTCTTCCATCACGCCTTCCAGATTCGGAAGCTTTTCTTCCACAGCGCCCAGAATCAGATACACATTTCCGCCCTGCTCCAGGTATGTTTTGAGAACCTTTGTCTCATCTTCTGTCAAGTCTTTCGTCGGCGCATACATCAAAAGCATGTCACAGTCTTCTGGAATTTTGTTTTCCATCAGAAGATTCAGCTCTGTCAATTCAAAATTCATCTTATCCATCAAGTCTGTCACAGAACTTCCAAAGCTGCCTTCTCCGTGTCCGGTTGTCTGATAAATTTTTTTGCTCACATCATTCGTAACATAATTGATCGCACTCGTCAGCTGACCTTCGGCATCAAACGAGGTCGGTGAAGTGCTTCCTGTCGTGTAATATGCCATCTGATCTACCACCAGAATGTCATTAAAACTAATCACTTTGCTCTTGTCTGTATCGGGACAGCTCACCACAATACTACTGGAGTCTGCTCCATATTTTTCCAACGCAGACGGATGCTCCACCGGATCGATCCACTCCACATCGATTTTCTTGCTGAGCGCCGCGTATTTGCTCAAAAATGTTTTAATCCGGTCATCCGCCGATTTCTTTACTGCCAGAACCTTAATTTCAATATCCGAATCCAGATTCTTTAAAATATCTTTGCTCACATCCGAAATCTCATAAAGATTCTGATCCGTCAGATCTATATTTCGAAACCGCTCCGGCATCTGTCCCATGATCAGATTGATGACAATGACAATTGCAATGACCAGAGCAATCATTCCCATGCTCATCGCTCCGTGTCTGGAGGTCTGGCTGTCAAACATCTCTTTTACGGTCGGTCTGACCTTTTTCGTGCGTTTTTCTTTCTTCTGAAAAATTTCTTTTAATTTTTTCACCGTTTTGCCCTCCTCTAGCTCCAACGCCTTTTCTGAATGCTCTGAATCGTGAGAAAAATGAACAATCCAATGACTGTCAGATACAGCACAATACCGCTCACATCAAAAATCTGATTTCCCGCCACGTCAGAAAAAACGGAAATCAGGCTCAATTTGCCCATAGTATCAGACAGAAGACTCTCAAAAAGGCTGGATTTCGCGATATACGTAATCACAATCGCAGCTACTCCCAAAATCTCCAGGATTGCTGATACAATCCAGTTTTTCATAATCTGATAAACCACCAGCGCGAGCACTGACCATAAAATTCCGAGTGCCACGGCATTCCCGGAAGCCGAGGACGGCATAAAGCTGCTCAGTCCATCCCACAAATAAACGACAAGCAGTACGCCAAAGGTACTGATGACCGCAATAATCTGGCTCTCTGTCAGAGCAGACAAAAACATTCCGATTGCGATGTAAACGCAGCCAAGAAGGAAAAACATCAGAATACTGCAGTAGTCCGCTTTCAGATAGGCGGTTCCCTGTGCTTTGATAATCAAAGGATAGAGACAGAATACCGCTGTCGGAATCGCAAAAATCGTAACCATAGAAAAATACTTTCCCAAAACTACGGATGTCAAAGATACCGGTGAAGTCAGCAAAAGCTGATCAGTCTTATTCTTGCGGTCCTCCGCAAAGCTGCGCATCGTGAGCAGCGGAATGGCAATCATCAAAATAAACATGACACTTGTCAGAGTATAGGAGAAATAAGGATATCCATAACTCAGATTCATTGCCATAAAATAAACACCAACAAACCCGCAAAGAAATGCAATAAAGACGACACCAGTCATATTCTGCAGATAGGACTGCAGTTCTCTTTTATAAATCGCTTTCATTCTTTATACATCCTCCTTATCATCCTGCTGTGTCAGCTCGAGGAATACATCCTCAAGGCTTGATTTCGTTTTTTGCATGGAAAGAATCGGACATTTTTCTTCGGCAAACGCAAAAAACAATGCTTCCCGGACGTCTGTATTCTGTTCCGTCTCAATGGTAATCCGTGTCGTCTGCGGCTCTTCTCCATGATAGTACATCGCTTTTTGAATTCCGGAAATTTTTGACAAGATTACCTCGGACTGTGCTTTCGGTGCCTTCACTACCAATTCCAGACTTCCAGCTCCCGCCATCAATGCTTCCAGATTTTCCGTTGTATCGCTGGCTACCAGCTTTCCTTTTGAAATAATCAAAATATAGTCACACACCTCACTGATTTCAGCCAAAATGTGTGAGCTCAAAATAATTGTATGTTCTTTCGCAAGATTTCGAATCAACTGACGAATCTCAATGATCTGCTGCGGATCCAGTCCGACTGTCGGCTCATCCAGAATAATGATCTCCGGATATCCCAGCACAGCCTGCGCTAATCCAACTCTCTGTCGGTATCCTTTGGAAAGATTTCGAATCAGCCTTTTTCGTACATCCTCCAGTTTCACCAGACTGATTACCTGATTCACCTGTTCTGTCCGATCCTGCTTCTTTATTTTCTTAATCTCAGCAGCAAACATCAGATATTCCTCCACTGTCATTTCCATATACAGCGGCGGAAGTTCCGGCAAATAGCCAATACATCGTTTGGCCTCTTCCGGCTCCTTCAAAATATCATGACCATCGATAAGCACCTCTCCCCTGGTCGCTCCCAGATAGCCCGTCATGATATTCATCGTTGTCGATTTCCCTGCTCCATTCGGTCCCAGAAACCCATAAATCCGGCCTTTTTCAATTGTAAAATTCAAATGATCCACGGCCAGATGGTCTCCATAAGACTTCGTAAGATCCCTTACTTCAATCATTCTCCTGCTCCTTTCCGAAACATTCTCCTATTATGCACAATTACACGCACTCTAAATGCTTCAGAAAATATTTTATTATAGAAATCGGAAAATTATATGGTGATTATGTGTTTATTATGTGAACGTAAAAGTATTCTATTTCTTTCACAATTTCCTGTTTATCGTGTCGTTGTCGTATGTGCACCGCTTTCCTGGTCAACGGTGCACTTCCCAACGGCAAGGTTGGACTTAGAGCTTCCGAACAGCCATTTGCACAGGGGAGGCTTTCCACATCAAGTGCGATCTCTCCGCTTGTGCGGTCAACCTGTTGATTTTCTTGTTTGGCTGCGCCGCCTATGGATTGCTTTTCAAACGAACTCGCGCCCTGCGCTCAAACAGTGTTTTCAAAGCAATCGCTATGCTCGCCAAACCTGCGAAAATCTGCCAAAGGTCTGCCCGCACAAGCGGAGAGATCTGCACTTTGAT
>JAUNPJ010000113.1 GCA_030536755.1 Eubacteriales bacterium
CAGCAAACACAAGGGATTCAGCGATTTTTTAATTTTCTAACTGTCAAAGATGGGAGTATATCAAATTCAATTTCGGTTGTATAGTATCAATTTAAAAACACTGCAAAAAAGCGAAGCCATTTTTCCATGACCTCGCCTGTTCTTTTTATACTTTATCCGGATATGTGTAAAAAGTATGTACTCCATGTCGAAACAGATATTTCAGATCTTCATCAAACCATTTTACATATTCCTGGTTTGCCTGCTCCTTTGCCACAAAAAACAAAGCGCCCTGCGACAGATCCTTTCCCTCGATTGCAGACTGTACTGCCTGTACCGTTGTGTCAGACACTGTAACCGTGTGGATACGTCCGTCTTCCGTCGGCGAAAATTGCGGCATGCCATTGGATACCTCCCAGACCACATCATAGACGTTATCCGGAAATTCTTCACTCTCCACACGATTGAGAATGACATTTGCCACCATAATCCTGCCTTCCATATCTTCACCGCCAGCCTCTGCCTCTACAATGTGAAGAAGGGTATCATAATCGGTATCCGACATGATCGCTGAAGAACAGCTTACGTTTGCCTGATTGCTGACATCGTTGACTGCCTGTTTCAGTCCATAACTGGCATCCATTGTACGGATCACTTTAATCTCCTTCGCTCTCTGTCCGACAATGACATCCTCACATGACGTTCCGATTCGCTCTACATGACTTTTATGTTCCTGAGACTTTCGAACTCCTGCCAGCGCTCCATTAATTCCAGGTGGAATTGTTGACTGTGGCTGCATGATCTGCTCCTGTACCTCTGCCGCATAGACATCTTTCTTATTATTTTTTCCCACAATGTTGCCGGCACCTATGACCGAAAGGATCAGCAGCAAAGCAATCGCACCAAGCTTTATCTGTGGTCTGACCCGACGCAGAACCCTTTTGTATCGTTTTCTTAATCTTTTGTAATATCGTCGGATTAATCTCAGCTTCTCCATACTCAACAATTCCTTTTATATCTTATTTTTTACAATTTTATTAAGCACTTAGTAATATTTTATTAAATCATAAGGCTTTCGTCAAGTATTTTTTGATGTTTTCTGTGTTTCTTCTTATTTTAATAACTGCTTCCGGATTCTTCGTTTTTCAAAATTTCACTGTTCACTGTTTTCACCCTCCGTTTTTCTTACATATTTACGATCACTTTTGTCACAAGCTTTTTAAACTGCTCTGATACCCGGTCTGCGGTCTCCTGCACCTCTTTGTGATTCAGCTGTACCTGACTCATACCGGCTGCAAGATTCGTAATACAGGAAATACCGCATACCTCCAGCCCCATATGGCGTGCTGCCATCGCCTCACACGCAGTACTCATTCCAACCGCATCACCGCCCCATGCTCTGCACATTCGAATTTCTGCCGGCGTCTCGTAGTTCGGTCCTGTAAACTGCACATACACGCCTTCTTTCAACGCAATGCCACATTCGTTCGCAGCTTTTCTGACAACTTCCTGCAAACGTTTGCTGTACACCTCACTCATATCCGGAAAACGTTCCCCCAGTTCATCCATATTCGGACCAATCAGAGGACTTGGAACTGCTGTGGTAATATGATCCGTAATCATCATAAAATCGCCTGGGCTGTAAGTCTCATTGACCCCTCCCGCCGCATTCGTCAGAATGATTTTTTTCGCACCGAGCATTCCCATCAAACGAATCGGAAGCACAACCTCTGACATATCATAGCCTTCATAATAATGCACTCTTCCCTGCATAATCACAACCGGCACATCTTCCACATACCCAAAGACAAAACGGCCTTTGTGTCCTTTTACTGTAGATACCGGGAATCCCTCAATATCCGAATATTCCACAACAGCCTCTGTCTTGATTCCGTCGGCATAGTCGCCCAGACCAGAACCCAGAATCAGACCGACCTCCGGCTTAAAATCCGTCTTCTCTCTCACACTGGAAACACAAGTCATCAATTTTTTATACATAAAAATGCTCCTTTCTTCTCAACCTTTTCAGAATCGCTGCCAGCTGCCGCCGACAGATCCTCCTGTTTCAGATTGCCTGGTCCAAAGCCAAGCTGCAGTAACTCATTTAACTTATAAATCTGGTAATCTTCTTTTCCAAGCGCCAGAATAATCTCAAATTCATTCGGATTACAAAACTCCATCATGACCTGTCTGCACACGCCGCATGGAGATGTATACCCTGTCAGCTCTCCATTTTTTCCACCAACAATACAAATCGCCCGAAATTCTTTCACGCCTTCACTAACAGCCTTGAAAAACGCGGTCCGCTCTGCACAGTTCGTTGGTGTATACGCCGCATTTTCAATGTTACATCCTCCGTAAATAGTTCCGTTTTTGGCTAGCAGTGCCGCTCCTACTTTGAAATTCGAATACGGGGCATAGGAATACTGCAATTGCTGAATTGCCGTTTCAATCAATTTCCGGATTTGTTCCTCCTGCATATGCTCACACCTCCTGTTTTGATGATTTCTGATCGGTATGAATCAAGCTGCGTATGGCCTCAACTGCAATCCGTATAGCCATGTCTGTATCATGTACCACCGGATTGTCAAGCCCTTTCTTCTCCCGTTCCTGATTGGCCATGACAAGAAAGCAGGAACCGACTCTGACTCCAAGGCTGCTGGCAACCACGAACAATGCGGCCGACTCCATCTCTGATGCCAGACATCCCAGCCGTTTCCATGCCTCCCATTTATCCATCAGTTCATAGCTGACCGGTTTTGTTCCCGGAGAGTGCTGTCCATAAAACGAATCTTTGCACTGCACAACGCCTACATGGTGATTTTGCCCAAGTTTTTCTGCCGCATTCACCAGAGCATTCAGTATCTGAATATCAGCCACCGCCGGAAACTCAATGGGTGCATATTCCCTGCTTGTTCCCTCCATTCGAATTGCCCCGCTGGCAATCACGACATCGCCGCTTTTGACATGCAGCTGCATACCTCCGCACGTACCAATACGAATAAAAGTATCCGCACCGGACATCACAAGTTCTTCCATTGCAATGGATGCCGACGGTCCTCCGATTCCGGTGGATGTGACACTGACCTTCACCCCTTCCAGATATCCGGTATAGGTCACATATTCACGACTGTCCGCCACCAGCTTTGCATCCTCAAAATACTGTGCGATTTTCTTACATCGCTTTGGATCTCCGGGTAAAATGACATATTTTCCCACATCCCCTTTTCCTACCTGAATGTGATACTGTTTATCTGGATTTTCCGAATATTTCATAAACATTCTCCTTTCGCACAATTTTTCTTCTACTTATCATATTACTTTATTTTCATCAAAAACGCAAAAAAATCCCCGCCTTTTCAGACGGGAATCTTTTGTATTTTCGTATTCTTTTTATCTGTTGTTAATTGCAGTTACCAGAGCATCAATGGAAGCACGGATGATATCCTGATCCACTCCGGCCCCCCAGGAAAGGCTGCCGTCCGGTTTCTGGATACCAACGTAGGCAATCGCCTTGGAGCTTGAACTCTGCTCCAGAGCGTGCTCCTGATATGTCACAAGTTTGTATTTCAGCTCGTAAGCTTTCTTCAGTGCGTTGCTGACTGCATCGAGACGACCGTTTCCATATGCCTCTGTCGTAATCGTTCTGCCGCGGAATGTAGAAGTCACCTGTGTCACAATGCTTCCATCTTTCTGCTGAAAATGCACTTCGTTGATGTTGTAAGGTTCCACCACATTTTCGAAGGTCTTCTTGAACAGACTGAAGATTTCGTCCGGAAGCAGTTCCTTGTGTGTATGATCGGATACGGCTTTTGCTGTATATCCCATTGCCTCGCGCATTTTCGGAGGAAGGTTGAGGCCGTATTTTGTCTCCAGAATGTATCCGACACCGCCTTTTCCGGACTGGCTGTTGATACGGATGACATCGGCATCGTAATTTCTTCCGACATCTGTCGGATCGATCGGCAGATATGGAACGGTCCAATGATCCGGATCTTTCTCCTCGATCCAGTGCATACCTTTGGCGATGGCATCCTGGTGAGAACCGGAGAATGCTGCAAATACCAGCGCACCGCTGTATGGGCTTCTCTCATCAATCTTCATGCCGGTGTATTCCTCGTAACATTCACAGATATGAGGCATGTTAGAGAAATCCAACTCCGGATCAACGCCTTGTGCATACATATTCATTGCCAGTGTTACGATATCCACATTACCAGTACGCTCACCATTTCCAAACAAAGTTCCCTCGATACGATCAGCACCTGCCAGGATTCCCATCTCTGCGTCTGCCACGCCACAGCCGCGGTCGTTGTGCGGATGCAGGGAAACAATTACGTTTTCACGGTATTTCATATTGTCGCACATATACTCTACCTGGCTTGCATAAACATGCGGCATGGAATGCTCCACCGTTACCGGCAGGTTGATGATTGCCTTTTTGTCCGGTGTCGGTTTCCATACATCCAGCACTGCATTACATACTTCTAATGCATATTCCGGCTCAGTTCCGGTAAAGCTCTCCGGGCTGTATTCAAAGAGGAAATTACCCTCTGTTTCATCTGCCAGATTTTTCAGAAGCTGTGCACCTTCCACTGCAATCTTCAGAATCTCTTCTTTCGATTTGCGGAATACCTGCTCTCTCTGGGAAAGAGAGGTGGAATTGTATACATGAATGATGGCTCTCGGAGCACCTTTTACCGCCTCAAAAGTCTTGCGGATGATGTGCTCTCTCGCCTGTGTCAGCACCTGAATCGTCACATCCTCCGGAATCAGATTCTGCTCAATCAATGTTCTCAGAAATTCATACTCTGTCTCAGAAGCAGCCGGGAAGCCAACTTCAATCTCCTTAAATCCAATCTCCACCAACAATTTAAAGAATGCCACCTTCTGATCCAGACTCATCGGGATCACCAGCGCCTGATTGCCATCACGAAGGTCTACACTGCACCAGATCGGTGCCTTGTCCACACTGTCCTTCTGCACCCATTTGTTACACTCCACCGGCGGTCTGAAATACTGTTTTTTGTACTTTGATGCGTTCATCATCTTTTTGTTCCTCCTGTTTTATTCTTCTACAATGTTCTTATACGTTCAGAAAAGCCCTCCATCTCTGTCAGCTTGCGCTGACTAGAGACGAAGGGCTTATAATTATCCTACGCGGTACCACTCTACTTTATGGAATAACTCCATACACTTACCAGATACGGATTCTTCTGAACCTTATATCCTTCCCCTGTAACGGTGGGAATCCGTCTGCGTCTACTCCCATATGGTTTCGGGCAGCCACTCAGAGGTCAGTTCTACTTATCTCTTCCACTGTTTCACATCAACCAACAGCTTTCTGAAGTCCGAAATAAATGTACTACTCCTCGTCCTTGTATTATCTTGATTCATTTCTATGGTTATTACCATACCATTTAAGCGGAGTTTTGTCAAGGAATTTCTCAGCTATTCCATGCAGCAATACATCATACAAACAAAAAAGCCCTGGTTTTCAGGACTTTTACTAATCGGGGCAACAGTATTTGAACCCGTTTCATATGTACTTTAAAAACCTTATATTTCTAACGGTTCTTATAGACACAATATTTTAGCAATATAGTATAGTGCATTAAGTACAATATTTTGTTGTTATTATATAGGAATAACAACACGATGCAACACGAAATGCAACACGGAATCAGGGCGGAAATTACTCCGCCCTTTCCTATTATAATGCAATTATACTTTCTCAACATATGCTCCACTTACGAACCCAAGATACCTGCCGGCAATCCGGATCTTATACCAGGTCTCACCACTGTACTTATACGCAACAAGCACGTCAATAAGATTGCCTTTCTTCAATTCCGGATATGATTTGATTTTTGGATAGTACTGACCGTTACTTAAAATGTATATAAATATATATGCATACATTTCCACCTTAACGGTT
>JAUNPJ010000048.1 GCA_030536755.1 Eubacteriales bacterium
TGGCGGTGCTTTTTGCAAGAAAAACATATTTTTTTTAGTCTTATATTGACAAAAGTAGAAATGGCTGCATTAACATGGTCAGATATAGACTTTCAGAAAAATACTATATCTATCAGCAAAACTGTGAACAGATATAGAAAGGCAGACTATGGATTTACAGTGGCAGTTGCCTCACCAAAAAGCAAAACGTCAGTCAGAATTGTTCCTATGAATAATGAGACAAGATTGGTCTTATTGGCATTAAAATTACAGAACTTAACTCCTGCTATTCAAGTTCCCTATGTGGACGATGCCGGACACATAAGAAAGTATTTATCAAACTTTGTATTTTTAAATTCTTATAGAAGAATCTGGACAGAGCCAAGTTTTCTGAATTTAATTCAACGGATTATTGAGAATTATAATAGAGAAGCGAAAGTTGCTAATAAAGAATTGCTCAAGAATTTTTGTCCGCATATGACAAGGCATACTTATACTACACTGGCTATAATGTAGGAGCAGATGCGAAGATGGTCAGTGAAATATTGGGACATTCGTCTACGTCTGTTACAATGGATGTGTATATGCATCTCACAGATGAGAAGAAAAAGCAGCAAGAAGAGATTGTAAAGACCATTAAGGTCTTATGATTCTGTGACAATCTTGTGACAAATTTGGAACAAAATATTGGAAAAAGGTAACACGACATAACATGAAATAAGAAGAAAACAGGGAAAAAACTGTGATTTATACCACCATAACAGCCTGTAAAACAAAATAATTTCACTCTGTCAAGAAAAAACACTTGACAACATTCTTTTAATCATGTATGATAGGCAAGGTGATTTACATGGAAAAGTTTGTAGAACAAACCTTGCTGTATGATTTTTATGGAGAACTGCTTACCAAGAGGCAGCAGCAGGTCTACGAAAATGTAGTTTTGGAGGATTATTCCATCAGTGAAGTGGCAGAGGAGCTTGGAATCAGCCGTCAGGGTGTTCACGATATGATCAAGCGCTGCAACAAGAGTCTGGAGGAATATGAAGAGAAGCTCCATCTGGTAGAAAAATTTATTCATATCAGAGAAAAAGTGCATGAGATTCATCTTCTCACTGCCAAATATGGAGCAAAAGACATTGAAACAATTTCCAATGAAATTTTAGAGGAGTTATAGTACATGGCATTTGAAAGCTTGACTGAAAAACTGCAAAATGTATTTAAAAATCTTCGCAGCAAAGGACGACTGACAGAGGCAGATGTAAAAACAGCTCTGAAGGAAGTCAAGATGGCTCTGCTGGAGGCGGATGTCAACTTTAAGGTAGTGAAGAAATTCATTAAGGCAGTACAGGAACGTGCCGTTGGCCAGGATGTAATGAATGGATTGAATCCGGGTCAGATGGTAATCAAAATTGTAAATGATGAGCTGGTTCAGATGATGGGCGGCGAGACGGAAGAGATTCCTGTGAAGCAGGGAAGGGACATGACGGTGCTGATGATGGTTGGTCTTCAGGGTGCCGGTAAGACCACAACTGCTGCCAAGCTGGCAGGTAAGTATAAGTCAAAGGGCAAGAACCCGCTTTTGGTTGCCTGTGACGTGTATCGTCCCGCAGCAATCACACAGCTGCAGATGAATGGTGAGAAACAGGGCGTGGAAGTCTTTACGATGGGAGACAAGCAGAATCCTGTAAATATTGCCAAAGCAGCGATTGAACATGCAAAATCCAATGGCCAGAATATGGTTATTATCGATACAGCCGGACGCCTTCATATTGATGAGAATATGATGAAAGAGCTGGCGGACATCAAAGAACATGTGCAGGTAGACGCAACCATCTTGGTGGTAGATGCCATGACAGGACAGGATGCGGTGAATGTATCTGAGACTTTTGGTGAGAAGGTTGGAATTGATGGCGTCATCCTCACAAAATTAGATGGTGACACAAGAGGCGGTGCTGCACTCTCTATCCGTGCAGTCAGCGGAAAGCCTATTTACTATGTGGGAATGGGCGAGAAACTTTCTGATTTGGAGCAGTTTTATCCGGACCGCATGGCATCCCGTATTCTTGGAATGGGCGATGTGATGAGCCTGATCGAGAAAGTGGAAGCGCAGATTGATGAAGAGAAAGCAAGAGAGATGGAGAAAAAGCTGAAAAAAGCAGAGTTCGGCTTTGATGACTATCTGGACAGTCTGAATCAGATGCGCAGCATGGGCGGTATCTCCAGTGTGCTGAATATGCTTCCTGGCATGGGTGGCAAAATGAAAGAGATTGAGGGAATGATTGATGAAAAGGATATGAATCGAAAAGAAGCGATTATTCTTTCCATGACTCCGAAGGAGCGTGCCAATCCATCCATTTTGAATGTATCCAGAAAAGCAAGAATTGCCAAAGGCGCAGGTGTGGATATTGCAGAAGTAAACCGTCTCGTCAAACAGTTTGAGCAGGCAAAAAAAATGATGAAACAGATGCCCGGCATGATGGGCGCAAAAGGTGGTAAAAGGGGCGGTTTTAAGCTTCCCTTTTAACATAAATCGGGGATGACCCCAGCAAATATCAGGGATTTTGATCCTGTAATCAATAATTAATTTTTTATATTTTAGGAGGAAATGAAACAATGGCAGTAAAAATCAGATTAAGAAGAATGGGACAGAAAAAAGCACCTTTTTATAGAATCGTAGTTGCAGATTCCCGCTCACCAAGAGATGGAAAATGTATCGATGAGATCGGAACATACGATCCAAACTGTGACCCAAGCGTATACAAAGTAGACGAAGAGAAAGCGAAAAAGTGGCTTGCAAACGGTGCTCAGCCTACAGAAGTTGTTGGAAAAATCTTCAAATTAGCAGGTATTGAAAAATAAGAACAGGGCCGCCGGCGGGGAGGTATGTAATGAAAGAATTAGTAGAAGTAATTGCAAAATCTCTTGTGGAAAATCCGGATGAAGTTGTAGTGACAGAGACAGAAAAAGACGATGCAGTTTATGTTGAGTTAAAAGTTGGCCCTTCTGACATGGGTAAAGTAATCGGTCGCCAGGGCCGTATTGCCAAGGCAATCCGTACCGTTGTCAAAGCAGCGTCATCAAAGAGCAATAAGAAAGTTATTGTAGATATTCTGCAATGAAAATAAGGGGACGGAGTCATAGGATGGCTTCGTCCTTGTTTTTATAAAGGAGTGTATATGGAAGATTTACTGAAAGTGGGTGTCATTACAACCACGCATGGAGTCAGAGGGGAAGTGAAGGTATTCCCAACTACCGATTCGCCCGAACGTTTTCTTGATTTGGATTATGTCATTCTTGATACCGGTCGCCAGCAGATTGAACTGGAAATTCAGGGAGTCAAATTTTTCAAAAATCTTGCAATTTTAAAGTTCAAAGGCATTGACAATATCAACGATATCGAGATGTACAAAGGGAAAGATTTGTGGATTCCCAGAGAAGAGGCACAGCCTCTTGAGGAAGATGAATATTATATCGCAGATTTGATTGGTATGGAGGTGTATCTGGAAGATGGTACACTCTTCGGAACATTGAAGGATGTGATGGAGACCGGAGCCAATGACGTATACATTGTCAACAGCAAGGCGCATGGCGAAGTGCTCCTTCCGGCGATTGGAGATTGTATCAAAGAGGTCGATGTAAATGAAAATAAAATGACCATTCATCTGATGGATGGACTTATTTAGAAACAGAAGAAAGGTTACTTATGAATTATCATGTATTGACATTGTTTCCTGAAATGATCGAACAGGGATTGAATACGAGCATCATCGGCAGAGCCATTGAGAAAGGTCTGTTGACGCTGAAGGCCACCAACATTCGTGATTATGCATTTAACAAACACAGCAAGGTAGACGACTATCCGTATGGCGGAGGTGCCGGAATGGTGATGCAGGCAGAACCGGTGTATTGTGCATACGAGGCCATTACACGAGATATGACAAAAAAGCCCCGTGTTGTCTATGTGACTCCCCAGGGAAACGTCTTTGACCAAGCTATGGCAAAGGAACTGGCGCAGGAAGAAAATCTTGTATTTCTCTGCGGACATTATGAGGGAATTGACGAGCGTGTTCTGGAAGAAATTGTGACCGATTATGTTTCTATCGGAGATTATGTGTTGACGGGCGGAGAACTTCCGGCGATGGTGATGATCGATGCGATTTCCCGTATGGTTCCGGGTGTGCTCAGCAACAATGAATCCGCTGAGTATGAATCTTTTCAGGACGGTCTTCTGGAGTATCCGCAGTACAGCAGACCGGAAGAATGGCATGGGAAGAAAGTGCCGCCGATTCTTTTGTCCGGCCATCACGCAAATGTGGAGAAATGGCGCCATGAACAATCTTTGATCAGAACCAGAGAACGGCGTCCGGATCTTTATGAGGCATATATGCAAAAAGAGGCGGAAAAGAAAACAAAGAAGAAAAAATAAACAGAAAACAGTGCTGTCGTGATTCCTATGGGGATTCGGCAGCACTGTTTTTATGGATAGGCTGTACGGATTAGCGAATCATTTCCTGATATTGTGCCATTAATTCCAGAGTTTTATCATGGCATGGGAAATTCCGGCCATCAATGGATGCTACCGGCATAATGCCAAGAAGAGAGTTGGTCACGAAGATTTCATCAGCGTTCAGAAGTTCTGCCAGTGTAAAATTGTATTCTCTTACGTCAGACAGCACCATCAAATACTGGCGAAGAATGCCGTTTAGTAAGCCACAGGAAAGCGATGGTGTATAAATCTGCCCTTTTTTGATACAAAATAAATTGGTGGTAGCACCCTCACTTACAAATCCCTTTGTGTTGATAAAGATCGGTTCGTCATACCCGGCAGCTTTAGCTCTGCGCTTCTCTATGATATTATCTCCATAGTTCATGGTTTTGTGATACGTCAGAGGAGAAGTTTCGTTGCGAAGAACATGGGATACGGTCAAGCGGAAACCACGCGCATAGTCGCTGGGTGTATAGCCGCTGGCTCTTACGGAAAACAGAACGTTTCTGGGAGATACGGAGATTTTAAGTGCGTATCTTCCAGGTGGGCAGTCCTGTGCCTGTTTTTGAATGTTTTCCATTGTTACTAGTGAAGAAAATTCGGCATTGCGGATGCCGAGGTCTCTCATAGAGGTTTCCAGTCGATTTAAATGTTCCTGTACCAGAATCGGGTGTCTGTTTTCTATGGCAATTGTTTCAAAAACTCCCAGTCCAAAATCAAAAGCCTCGTCACGTTGAATCATTGTCATGTTGTCACTCTCCTTGTTTGTTGTTTTACGCTTCTTCAATTGCCTCCAGAACAGCCTTGGCTTTTTGAAGCGTTTCTTCATATTCAAATTCCAGATCAGACTCGCAGGTGATTCCGCCTCCTACGCCCAGATGATAACAGCCATCTTTGCAGACTGCCGTGCGGATGACAATGTTCAAATCACAGGAACCGTCGAGAGAAAGGTATCCGATGGAACCAGTATAAAGGCCGCGGCGGTTATGCTCCAGTTCATCAATGATCTCCATAGCACGAATCTTGGGTGTGCCGGTAATGGAGCCGCCTGGGAATGCTGCCCGGATTAAATCCAGAACATCGAATTCAGGGCGTAATTTTCCGACGATTGTGGTGACAAGATGGAAGACAGTTGCATAGGTTTCGACGTCAAAGTGTCTGGTAACCTTCACAGTCCCAGGAACACAGACATGATTTAAATCATTTCGTTCCAGATCCACCACCATGAGCAGTTCGCTTTTGTCTTTGGATGAGTCTGCTAATTCCTGTTTGAGTGCAAGATCTTCTTCTGGTGTAGTGCCTCTGGGGCGCGTACCTTTGATCGGTCGTGTTTCTACAATTCCATCTTTTACCAGCATAAAGCGCTCCGGTGATGCGCTGGCAATCTGAAAATCTCCATAGTTAAAATATCCCCCAAATGGAGATGGATTATGAGTTCTCAGATAGCGAAATACATCATAGGGATGTTTGGCGCTTTCCACGGTAAGCTGCTGAGTCATATTGGTAATATAAATATCTCCTTCAATGATATAGTTTATCACATCATCCACTGCTTGTTTATAGTCTTTTTTCACAAAATCTGCATGAAAATCCGCAAGTTGTGTTCCTTTTTCCGGAACTGGACATGGTTGGACGGACTCAATCTGCTGCAAAATCGTTTGGATGGACTCTTCCGGAGAGGAAAGCTCGCCTCTGGCGGTAACGTAAAGAACCTGATTTTCCTTGTCTTCGATAATCAGATTGTCGTAAAAAACAAACAGGGCATCCGGAATCTGAAGTCGTTTTGGGTGACGTGTGGCAATCTGCTCGAATTTTCTTCCGTAATCATAAGAAAAGTATCCAATGGCACCGGCAATCAGTGGGAGAGGAAGGTCGTGTACCTCTTTATTTTCTCTCAGATATCTGGATAATGCCTCTTCGATAGAGCCGGATGCTTTCTGGCCGTTGCGGTACAGCACACCGTCCGTTTCTTCCAGTTTCAGATAAGGATGTAAACCGATGACGGAAAATTGTCCAAGATTGTTTTTCAGAGAAGAATCGAGAAAAACGGCATCGGTATCCTGATAATATAACGAAAAAATATCAGCGGTCTCTTTATAGAGAGACAGCTTCTGCACAGTTGTTTTCATAGCTGTTTTTCCACTCCTTGCATAAATCAATAAAATTCTGTAACAGTTCATGTCCGTATTCTGTTAAAACAGCTTCCGGATGAAACTGAATTCCATAGACGGGAAGCGTTTTATGACGGATTGCCATGATGGCACCATCTTCTGATAGTGCGTCAATGTCCAAGCAGGAAGGGAGTTTCTCTGCGTCCACTACGAGCGAATGGTAGCGTGTAACTTGAAACCTTGAGGGAAGATTTGCAAACATGTGCCTTTGAGTGTTGGTGATCGCGGTAATTTTTCCATGCATAGGTTTTGCGCCTTTTTTGATACGGGCACCCCAGGCATAGCCGATGATCTGGTGTCCAAGACAGATTCCGAGAATGGGAATCTGTCCTGCAAAACGGCGAAGAGCCTCCAGGGACATACCGCAGTCCTGCGGTGATTTGGGACCTGGGGAAATCAAAAGGCCATCCAGTTTTCCTTCATCGATCCATGTTTGAATTTCCTTCATGGATAATTTATCATTGCGGACGAGTGTCATTTCTTCGCCCAGCTCTTCAAAATAGCTGGCAAGGTTATGGACAAAAGAGTCATAATTGTCAATCATCAGGTACATAGTAGTTCTCCTTTTGGTTTTCTGAAAATTTTGTAAATAAAAAACCGAAAACGGATGTGATATTGCTACCACATCTGTTTTCGGCAGTTTTCCGATTTGTCGGACACACCTGTTATGTTGAATGTGCGGCACGCCGTGTGTCACACATGCATATATTTATTTCATTATATCATTGAAACTGTAAAATTGTCAATCAAAAGAAACTTTGGTCTGCGTTGTTATCGAAGCTGTTTCGGAGTGATGCCATATTTTCTCTTGAAAAGTCGGTTGAAATAGGAGAGGTTATCAAAACCGCATTGCTCGGCAATGGTCAGGATACTGTCCGGAGAAGACGGGATCATCTGATGTGCCATGGTCAGCCTGTAATCGTTGAGATAATGAATAAAGCTGGTCTTCATGTGTTCCTTAAAAAACTTCATAAAATGAGAAGCACTGTAGTGGCACTGCTCAGCCATCTGTGCGATGGTAATCGGTTCGCTGTAGTGTTCCTGTACGTATTGTATGACAAATTTGAGCTTTTGCAGGATTTTTTCTTCGGAGGCAGTGAGCATATGGCTTTGCTGATTAGAGGTCAGAAGGAAGAAAAGCTGGAACAGAGAACCCTTCAGAGAAAGCTGATAACCAGCAGGCCGCTGTTCGCAGAGTCGGTCCATATGACGGATTACCGAAGAAAATTCCTCATAGCAGCTAAGTCCCGGATGAATGTGGACATTGACTGGAAGAGTTCCATTCAACAGGGGCGTGAGAAATGCGGTGGAACAAAGATCGTCTGATTTAGAAAACAACATTTCACTGCGGAACAGAATGTTTTCGTATTCCATTTTTTCACCGGGAATCTCAGCGATGGAATGCAGATGCCCGGGCAGGACAACAATAATGCTTCCTGCTGATACCTTATATTGATGAAAATCCACATGGACAATGCCGCTGCCCTTCTGGATCACGATCAGTTCTGTCTCTTCATGCCAGTGATAGGGAACACAGGGAAAATCCAGAGGAATGCTGCATAAATAGGTATTATAGGGAAAAGAATGATCGGTATGTATCTTGTTTTCTTTGTATTTTTGAAACTCTGAAAGATTCATGTGCCCCTCCCCAAAATAAATTTGTTAGAAAAATATAATAGTATTGTACTATAAATAGAGGGTATTTTGCAAGAAAAACTAAAAAAATGATTGTATACTTCAATCATACCGAAGCAACACAGGTAAATGAAATTCTACTGATTGTATTAAATAAAGAAATGAAGAGTCATGAAAGGAGATTATTATGAAAATCGAGGAAAGACTTGTTCAGCAGTTAAATAAAGAAATCAGAGAGTGCTCTGATCAGGAGATATATGATGCGCTTCTGACGATTGTACAGGAGATGGCAAAAGACAAAGAATATGAGGAAGGCAAAAAGAAAATTTATTATATTTCCGCGGAGTTCCTGATTGGAAAGCTTCTCTCCAACAATTTAATCAATCTTGGCATTTACGGAGAGGTAAAAGAAATTCTGAAAAAATCTGGCAAAGATATCTGCCGCATTGAAGAGATGGAGCAGGAGCCTTCTCTTGGAAATGGAGGTCTCGGAAGACTGGCTGCATGTTTTCTGGATTCCATTGCCACATTGGGTTATACGGGAGCAGGAATCGGTTTGAACTATCATTTGGGATTGTTTAAGCAGAAATTTGAAAATAAACTTCAGAAAGAGACGAAGAATCCGTGGATTGAGGAGAAGAGCTGGCTGACGAAAACAGATGTATGCTATCCGGTTCAATTCCGCAATTTTACACTTCAGGCAAGAATGTATGAAATTGCAGTGACAGGATATGACAACCGAACAAATAAATTGAATCTGTTTGATGTAGATTCTGTGGATGAAAGCATTGTTGGAGACGGAATCAGCTTTGATAAGAAAGACATCGCCAGAAACCTGACTCTCTTCCTGTATCCAGATGACAGTGATGAAGAGGGAAGAAAGCTGAGAATCTATCAGCAGTATTTCATGGTAAGTGCCGGTGCGCAGATGATTCTGGATGAGTGTACAGCGAAGGGAAGCAATCTGTATGATCTGGCAGATTATGCCGTCATTCAGATCAATGATACACATCCGACGATGGTAATTCCGGAACTGATTCGCCTTTTGATGGAGCGCGGTCTTGAGATGGATGATGCCATTGAGGTGGTGAAGAAGACATGTGCTTACACGAATCATACCATTTTGGCGGAGGCATTGGAAAAATGGCCAATGCATTACCTGAAAGAGGTAGTGCCGCAGCTGGTACCGATTATTGAAGTGCTGGATGACAAAGTGAGAAGAAAATTTGTAGATGAAAGCGTAGCAATCATTGACCGGAATGATGTGGTTCACATGGCACATATAGATATTCATTATGGATTCAGTGTAAATGGTGTAGCAGCACTCCACACAGAGATTTTAAAAAATTCCGAATTAAATAACTTCTATCGCCTGTATCCGGAAAAATTTAATAACAAGACGAACGGGATTACATTTCGCAGATGGCTTCTGCACTGTAACCCGGAACTTGCAGATGCAGTGACGGAATGGATTGGAGACGGTTATAAGAAAGATGCGATGGAACTGACAAAACTGGAAGCATTGCTGGAGGATCAGAAAGTACTTTCCAGACTGCTGGAGATCAAGCAGGATAATAAATGTGCATTGAAGAATTATCTGGAAGAGACACAGGGACTGCATATCAATGAAAACTCAATCTTTGATATTCAGATCAAACGTCTCCATGAGTACAAACGTCAGCAGATGAACGCGCTCTATGTGATTTATAAATATCTGGAAATCAAGAAAGGAAAAATTCCAAAAACACCGATCACGGTTATTTTTGGAGCAAAAGCAGCACCGGCATATACCATCGCAAAGGATATCATCCATATGATTCTCTGCCTGCAGGAAATCATTGATAAAGATCCGGATGTAAAACCATATCTGAATGTCGTGATGGTAGAAAACTACAATGTGACGCTGGCAGAGAAACTGATTCCGGCCTGTGATATCTCTGAGCAGATCTCTCTGGCTTCCAAGGAGGCAAGCGGAACAGGAAATATGAAATTCATGCTCAACGGTGCGGTAACACTGGGAACAGAAGACGGAGCAAATGTGGAAATTCATGAGCTGGTCGGTGATGACAACATTTATATCTTTGGTGCATCCAGTGATGAAGTCATTGCACACTATGAAAAAGGCGACTATGTGGCGTGGGATTACTACAACAACAATCCGGTGATTCATGAAATCGTCGATTTCATTACCGGACATAAAATGATGGAGGTTGGCTGTGAAGAAAATCTCAACAGACTCAAACAGGAACTGGCAGGCAAAGACTGGTTTATGACGTTCCTTGACTTTGAGGATTACGCAGCCAAAAAAGAGCAGGCATTTGAAGACTATACCGATCGGGAAGCCTGGGCGAAGAAAATGCTTGTCAACATCAGCAAGGCAGGATTCTTCTCTTCTGACAGAACGATTGAAGAGTATAACAGAGACATCTGGAAATTGTGTTAGGAATCTTGAAAAATTTTTGTTTCTTTTTTCCCTGGTTTCATTTAAAATAAAATAAGAAGTAAAAAGAAGGAGGTAATTCACATTGTGATTGCCTCCTTTCGTTGCTATATGCGCGAAAAGGAGTTTTGGAAAAGAGTTGAGGGAGAATATGGTAAAGATTTTGATCGTAGACGATGAAAAGATTGAGCGAAAGGGAATCTGCTTTCTTTTGAAACAGAGAGAAGAGGAGATGGAGATTCTGGAGGCATCCAACGGAAAGGAAGCTTGTGAACTGTTGAAACAACAGCCAGTGGACATTTTGTTCACAGATGTCAAGATGCCATTTATGAATGGAATTGAACTGGTGGCAAAGGCAAGGGAATTGCAGTCTGATATCGAGATGGTTATTTTCAGCGGTTATGGGGAGTTTGAATATGCCAGACAGGCGATGAAATCAGGCGTATACAATTATGTATTGAAACCTGTGGATCCGGAGGAGTTCCATAAAACCGTAGACCAGCTTTTGGAGGAAATCAATTCCAGAATCCGGCAGAGAGAAGAAAAACAGTGGAATCAGGATTCTCTGGAAGAATACTTTTTTGGCAAGTTTCTTTATCATGGAGACCAGGAATTTCTGGATAAAATCAAAAAACGGATAGATGTCAAAGAATGGGAGAGTATTCGCCAGCTGATCCTTCTGGAGAGTGAGGATAATTTCTTTGAGGAAAATGAGGAGATTTTTGTTCGTGACATGACTGCGGAAATGCAACAGAAGATGAAATTTTTTAATCTGGATAAAAATGAGGAACTTTGTATGTTGCAGAGTAGTTGTGACCAGAAGGTGTTGGCACAGCATATCTGTTCTTGGGTAAACAGCCATTTTGGAGAGCGATTTTATGTTGCGGCAGGAAGAGATATTCAGGAAGTGCTTGAGATTCCGGAATCTTTCCGGGAACTGGATACATTGATGGAGAATAAATATTACAACAAAGAAAACCGTCTGTTTCTGCCGGAGAAAACGCTTCGGGAATCACCGGCAGAACAGTTCCTGGGAGATATGCTCAACAATATGATCCGTGATATTCAGCTCGAGGATATGATGCATCTGTGGGAACACTATCATCTGCTTAAAAACAGTATAGAAGGATTGGAGCATTATTCCCAGATTTATACGAAATTCATGTTTTCCAATTTGGTCAAAACGTTTTATGAGCAGCTGCACATGGAAGGGCGGAAACTGGAGGAGGCGATACAAAAAGTATATGAGTTGCCTTCGATTCAGGCAGTTCTGCAGATGGTAGAGAAGTGTATCTATAATCTGGAAAAACATATCAGCGAGACAAAAAGTGGTTCCAGAGATGAGGTGGCGAAAGCCAAAAGCTACATTTATGAACATTATAATGAGGACATCAGCGTGGAGGTGCTGGCGGATCTTGTGTATCTGTCTCCGGGATATTTCAGCTATATTTTCAAAAAGGAAACAGGCGTAAATCTGAGTCGTTTTGTGCGAATGTATCGAATCGAAAAAGCAAAAGAATTGTTGGAAAATACAAATATGAAGATTGTCCAAATCTGCAGTGAAACTGGATTTTCCAATGTGTCGTATTTCTGTAAGAATTTCAGAGAATATTGTGGCTGCAGTCCGGAACAATTCCGAAAGGGAGAAGTGCCAGGTGAATAGAATAAAACGAAAATTTGATGAATTAAAGCTTAGAACAAAGCTTACGATACTGTTGTTTGTGGTAGGTTTTATCCCTGTTGTGATTTTAGGAATTTCTTTGAGTATATACACACATAATACGGTTGTAAAAAACCGGAAAAATGATATGCAGAAATTTTTACAGCGGGCATGTGTTTCGGTTAGTGCACAGAAGTCTGTATGCGAACAGATGATGGAATTTTTTAAATATGATCCGGATGTTGTAAACTTTTTAAAGTGCAGCCCGGAGAATACACAGAAGCAGTACCGCTGCTACTTGGAATTAAAAGAAACCATTGATGCGGTGAAATATCAGAACCTTCTTCTGGAATCTATTGTCATCTATTCGGATCAAGTGAAGGAAGGCTATGGAAAAGAGGTTCGTCCGCTCGAAGAACTTCTGGAGGAACCCTGGATTTCACAGGCTGCGGATGGAGAATGGCATTATAATGCAAAAGAGTTGGATATGATTTCTTTATATAAGATGCCGGATCATTTGAATGGCAACAGCTATGCGGTTGTGCATTCGGATTTGATTACGATGTTTCAGAGCTTAAATCAGCTTGCGGCAGATCGTTATGGAATTCATGTAAGCGGAGAAGAGGAAATCTGGAATTTTCATGGAAACTTATGTGTAGATAATAGCGGACATTATCTTCCGTTTGAAAAAGATAAATCAAAGTATATCTGGGTGGAAGAAACGATTGATGATCTCAATATGAAGGTATATTTTTTTACGCCGAAAGAAGACGAACAGAAGATGCCACTGGGAGTTTTGACCGGCCTTGTCCTTCAGATATCCTGCTGTCTGTTCCTGATTGCGATACTTGGAAGGATATTTTCAAATTATATCTCCAAACCTCTGGAAATGCTGACAACAGAAATACGGTCTGTAGATGGGGAAAAGATGGAGGTTGGCATCACCAGTCAGAGAAAAGATGAGATTGGTATTCTGATTCGAAGTTATGGGCACATGATGCAGCGCATTCAGGATTTGATTCAGGAAAATTATGAGACAAAAATTGCACAGAAGGAATTTGAGATGAAAGCTCTGCAAGCACAGATCAATCCGCATTTTCTCTATAATTCCCTTTCTATGATTAACTGGAAGGCCATTGAGGCAGGGGAGAGCGAGATCAGCAAGATTACGCTTGCGTTGTCTTCCTTTTATCGTACAACTCTGAACAAAGGAAAAACGATGAATACGATCCGCAATGCGGTTGACAATATCAAAGCGTATTTGAGTCTGCAGCTTTACATGCACGATAATAATTTTCAGGTACATTATGAGATTGATCCCGATACGGAAGGGTATTATATTCCTCTGCTGATCTTTCAGCCATTTGTAGAGAATGCACTGGAGCATGGGCTGGATCTGAAGGAGGATGGTGACCGTCAGCTTTGGATTACTATTTCACAGGATGAGAAGGAGATTTTGATACAGATTCGTGATAATGGAATCGGCATGGATGTAGAGACGATTCAACATATTTTGGAGTATGATACGAAAGGCTATGGCGTGAAAAATGTCAATGACAGAATGAAACTTCATTATGGAGAGGAATACAAAATCAAAGTGGAGAGTATACAGGGTGTGGGAACCAGTGTGCTCCTTCGTTTTCCAAAAGAGGAAAAAATGTGAAAGCTTGAAAAAAGAACATGTTTCTTGAAAATGTTTTGTAGTCACTTTGGTCTTTTTTTCTTACAATAGAGTCAACAAAGAAACAGATGACAGTGTTTTGACATAGAGATGTCAAAACTGCCAGAGGAAAAGAGGGTAAAAATATGAAAATGAAAAAAGTGACAGCAACAATGCTTACAGCAGTTATGGCGGCAGGAATGCTTACCGGTTGTGGAGGATCCGGTGAATCTGCAAAAAAAGATGATGAGCCATCTGTTTATTATCTGAACTTCAAACCTGAGGTAGCAGAAGTGTGGGAGACACTGGCAGAAAAGTATACCGAAGAGACAGGCGTGAAAGTAAAAGTAAAAACAGCTGCTTCCGGACAGTATGAGCAGACTCTGAAATCAGAGATCGCAAAGACAGATGCCCCGACACTGTTCCAGATCAATGGCCCGACCGGCTACAATGCATGGAAAGATTACTGCATGGATTTGAAAGATACAGAACTCTACGGAATGCTTTTGGATGACAATCTTGCAATCAAAGATGGCGATGGCGTTTACGGTGTGCCATATCTGGAAGAGGGATATGGTATCATTTACAACGAAGAGATTATGGACAAGTATTTTGCTACTTCCGGTGCAAAAGTAAAATCTATGGATGAGATCAATAACTTTGACAAACTGAAAGAAGTTGCAGAAGATATGACAGCCAAGAAAGATGAGTTAGGTATCGAGGGCGTATTTGCTTCTACTTCCTTTGCTCCTGGCGAGGACTGGAGATGGCAGACACACTTAATGAACCTTCCGATTCATTACGAGTATCAGGATGCGGGTGTGACTGATGAGGCAGAAATTTCTTTTGCATACAATGAAAACTTCAAAAATATTTTCGATTTATACATCAACAACTCCTGTGTTGATCCTGCGATGGTAGGTTCCAAATCTGTAGACGATTCTATGGCAGAGTTTGCACTTGGAAAAGCTGCTATGGTACAGAATGGTAACTGGGCATGGGGTCAGATCAGCCAGGTAGAAGGAAACGTAGTAAAAGAAGATAAAATTAAATTCCTTCCAATCTACACAGGTGTAGATGGAGAAGAAAAACAGGGAATCTGCATCGGAACAGAGAACTATTTCTGTGTAAACAGCCAGGCATCCGAGGCAGATCAGCAGGCTTCTCTGGAATTTGTAAAATGGGTATTCGGTTCTGACGAAGGAAAGAAAATGGTTACAAACGATTTAGGATTTATCACTCCATTTAACACCTTCAGTGCTGATGAAGTTCCTTCCGATCCACTTGCTAAAGAAGTAATCCGTTATATGTCCGATGAAAATCTTGAGACAGTATCCTGGGATTTTCTTACTTTCCCAAGCCAGACATTCAAGGATAATCTTGGTGCATCTCTTCTGGAGTATGCAACTGGCAATCAGGACTGGGATACATTAGTAGAGGCTGCGATTGAAGACTGGAAAGTTGAGAAAGAAGCAACTGCACAGTAAGTAACAGCGGGGAGGGAGCGAGGATTCGCATCCCTCCTTATTAAAGGAGGCACACGATGCAGAAAGCATATAAGAAATATTTTCCGATTTTTGTCCTTCCGACTCTGCTTGCATTTACCCTGTTTTTTATCATTCCTTTCATCATGGGAATTGTGTTATCTTTTTGTAAGTTTACCACAGTTACAAATGCAAGCTTTGTGGGATTGGACAATTATATCCGTGCATTTTCCAATAAAGATTTCCTGAATGCACTTTGGTTTACTGTGAAATTTACGGTTGTATCCGTGATCACAGTTAATGTATTTGCCTTTTTGCTGGCATATGCACTGACAAGAGGTATCAAGGGAACCAACCTGTTCCGTACGACATTCTTTATGCCAAACTTAATTGGTGGTATCGTACTTGGTTACATCTGGCAGCTGCTGATCAACGGTGTTTTGGCTCGTTTTGGTGTGACAATTGTTTCTGATGCAAAATATGGATTCTGGGGACTGGTTATTTTGATGAACTGGCAGTTAATCGGATATATGATGATTATTTACATAGCAGGTATCCAGAATATTTCCACAGATGTATTAGAAGCTGCAAAGATTGACGGCGCAACAAAATTCCAGACACTGACAAGAGTTACGATTCCGATGGTTATGTCATCCGTAACAATCTGTCTGTTCCTGACACTGACAAACTCCTTCAAGCTGTTCGACCAGAACCTGGCATTGACAGCAGGAGGACCGGCAAAGAAAACAGCAATGCTGGCGCTGGACATTTACACGACATTCTACAACAGAAATGGATGGGAAGGTGTAGGACAGGCAAAAGCAGTTATTTTCTTCATTCTGGTTGGTATCCTTGCACTGTCACAGCTGTACTTTACAAGAAGTAAGGAGGTAGAAAGCTAATGGCTAAGGTAAAAAAAGACAAAAAACAAGATATTTTTTCCATGGAAGTCTCCCCGAGAACGGGAGCTGTCATGACTGCGATTCTGGCAGTACTGGCCGTGGTTTTCATATTTCCGATTCTGTTGGTATTGATGAATTCCTTCAAAAATAAACTGTATATCAGTGATGCGCCATTTTCCCTTCCCTCCAGTGAAACTTTTGCGGGAATGAGCAACTATATCAACGGAATTTCCAAAACAGGACTGATTGCAGCTGCCGGAAGATCTCTGTTTATCACTGTATTTTCTGTAATTGTAATCGTCCTGTTAACCTCCATGACAGCATGGTGGATCACAAGAGTACGATGCAAATTCTCAAGTGCACTGTATTATCTCTTTGTATTTGCCATGATCGTACCGTTCCAGATGGTTATGTTTACCTTATCCAAGGTAACCGATATGCTGGGACTTGGAAATCCGGTAGGGATTATCTTTGTATACGTTGGATTTGGTGCGGGTCTGTCCGTGTTTATGTTCGCCGGATTTATCAAAGCGATTCCGATTTCTCTGGAAGAAGCGGCTTTGATCGATGGTTGTACACCAATCCAGACATTCTTTAAAATTGTTGTTCCGGTACTTCGTCCGACTATGATTACCGTTGCAATCCTGAATGCGATGTGGATCTGGAATGACTACCTTCTGCCGACACTGGTACTGGACAGCGAGACGCCTACCATTCCGATGGCAGTACAGTATTTAAGAGGTGGATACGGATCCATTGATATGGGTGCCATGATGGCAATGCTGGTACTGGCAATCCTGCCGATTATCGTGTTCTATCTGAGCTGCCAGAAGTACATTATCAAGGGTGTGGCAGCCGGTGCAGTAAAAGGATAATCATAAATTCTAACATATCATTCAACAGCTTATGCGAAAAGAGATTCTGCAATACAGAAATTATCTGTATTTTAGAATCTTTTTTTGTTGCAATATTTGGAAGAAATGATGCAAATAAAAAAATTTATATAAAAATTTGCAGAAAGAATTGTTCAAATATGGTGAGATGCGTTATGATAATACGGTTGCTTACTTTGGAAGAAAGAATACAGGAGGAGAAATGATAAAAAATGAAAATACAACTGAAATTTCCAAGACCTGGACAAAGAATCATCCGGTCTGTCATAGCCGTGGCACTATGCTTTGTGGTGTATGAACTCAGGGGAAGAAAGGGGATTCCATTCTATAGTGCACTCGCTGTGCTGCAATGCATGCAGCCTTATTATGAAAATACCAGGAAAATCGCCAAAAAGAGAGTGATCGGTACCTTTGTCGGGGCATTCTGGGGGCTGATTGTGATTATTCTTCAGGTTTATATCTTGCAGGGGCATTATGAGGAGACCATGGTCGGGTATCTATTGATTTCTTTTTTTACCGGCCTTGTGTTGTATAGCACCGTGGTGCTCGGATGTAAAGATACGGCGTATTTTTCGTGTGTGGTATTTCTGAGCATCGTGGTCATCCATATTACGGATCCATACCCAATTTTGTTTGCACTGGACAGAGTGCTGGATACTCTAATCGGTGTGGCGTTGGCGTTTGCGGTCAATTCCGCACATTTTCCAAGAAAGAAAAATTGTGATACGCTGTTTGTATCGGGCATTGATGATACCATACTGGATAAAAAGGCCGTGCTTACACCTTACAGCAAGGTGGAACTGAATCGTCTGATCGACGACGGGATGAAATTTACGGTCTCCACGATAAGAACGCCGGCATCGGTGCTGGAGGCACTGGATGGTGTGCACATTCCGTGCCCGATCATTGCGATGGATGGCGCGGTTCTCTATGATACGAAGGAACATTTGTATCTGATGAAGTGTCAGATGTCTGCACAGGAAGTAAAATGCGTGACAGATTTCCTCATACAGGAGAATGCACAGTTTTTTACCAATACGGTAGTAGACGATCTGCTGGTGATCTATTATGACAGCCTGAAAAATGAGGCAGCAAAAAAAGTATATGAGATAAGGCGAAAATCACCGTATCGAAACTATGTGCGTTCCGAGAAACAGATATTGGAACATGTTGTGTACCTGTTTCTGATCGATCAAAAGCCTGTGATTGATGCACTGTATGAAAAATTATTGCAGCAGAAGTGGAGTGATGCTTATCGGATAGTTCGAAAGGACTGTGTCAACCATCCGGGCTGTGCGCAGATCAAGATTTATCACAAAGATGCCACAAGAGAAAATATGCTTCAGAATCTGAAGGCGTTTCTGAATATTGAGAAAGTAGTCACCTTTGGAAGCATAGAGGGAAAATATGATGTGCTGATCAACGATTCGGATAAAGATAGCATGATGAAACAATTGAAAAAGATGTTTGAGCCCATTGGGCTCTAGAGTAAAGGGGCATGTCCTTTTGGGACAACCCCTTGCCTGTTTTATATGCCTTAATAATGAATCACATTTGCTTCTTTTTGAATTCTCTCGATGACAGGTGTAGCTTCCGGGCTCTGGAAGTAGTGAAGCGTGGTTTCCGGGAGCATAGAACTTAGTGAATGCATATCCCCCTGCTGCAGCATGCTGCGGACGGTGGAGGTACTGATTGGCTTTCTATTCGTTTCCTTTCGGGGGATGATGAAGCAGTCAATTCCCGCGGCAGGGAGTTCCTGTGCCATAATCCGATTGTAAATTCCCGTCACCTGGCTGGTCGGTTCCTCACCTACATAACGGCTGGTGATGGATAACGCTTCTGCGATTTTGCAAAAAATGGTCAGATCCAGCTTGGCGTGGCTTTTGATGACAGTTTCTTCATCCTTCAAAAAATAGCTTGGAAAGGTAGCGTTGCTGATGATGTACGGACCGCTGTCATGGCAGATAACGTTCGGAAGGTGCGCGGTGCCTTCCAGTACCAGTTGTTTGCGAACAGAAAACGGAATCAGGCTGGCATCCTCACTGACGATAAAAAGGTGCAGCGTATCGCATTCGGAGGCTGCTTTTTCTACGAGATACTGATGTCCGAGCGTGAATGGGTTAGCGTTCATGACAAGAGCTGCTGATTTTCCCGGTTGTTTTGTCTTGGAAAGCTTTGACAGATAATCTGCAAAGCCTGTTTTTCTGTTTTCCATGAATACAAGTGTATCATCTACCCGGGCAATCTCGTAGAAGCCAAGATCTCCAAAGAATTTGGCAGAGTTTACTTTCGTATACAGGAAAAGGTGAAGATTGCCGCGTCGATATTGTACATCAATCAGATGCGTAATAATTTCGTTCAAAAGACCTTCTCCCTGATGGCTGCCGTCGACGGTAGGAATCAGTGCGATAAACCTGGGAAATTGTGTAATCAGACATAATTTATACCTCGTTTTCAAAAAAATATAATAAGTAAGTAATTGCAAGCAGGTCGGCACTTCCGCCTGGGGAGAGATTTTTTTCGATAAATTCTCGATCAAGTTCCTCCAGTGTCTGTCGGTCAGGGTAAGGTGTTTTTGCGAGCAATTCTTTTAACTGTTCTACTGTTTTTTGCTGTGTTGCAAGATTACTTCTTGCGATTAAGTTCGTGTCTGTGGCAGAAACCATCAGAGACAGAAGCGCAGTACAGCCGGCGTCGTTTAAGCTGAGACCACGTGCCAGTCCCTCTTTTAAAACCGGTAATCCTGCGTCACGCACAGCCGGCAGTCCGTCTTCCATTCAGCAGGACTTTGTCTGGAATCTTCCACTGTTCTTCGGGAAGTCTTCCAAGAGCCGCACAGAGGATGCCCACCGAAAAGATAGCGCCTTTATGGGTATTGACTCCGCCGGTGGCGGAAAACATATCGGCCTCGGCTTTTTTGCCTGCGCTGCGCAGGCGTAAGAAAGTTTCTGGAGCTGGTAATTTGGCAGTAGCCATTCCGATTCTGGTGCATGTTTCAAAATAAGGCCACAGGGCACTGGCGCTGCTTATAAAGGTAAAAACATCCATATCCTGATGGCTTCCACTGTTTGAGCGGTCTACAAGCCCCGGTTTTGGTGTTGTGCAGACTTCATACAGAAGTGCCCGGCAGGCGAGAGAAGCCGCTTTTTTGGCCTGAAAGCCTTCCATTGCCTTTGTCAGAATCTGCAGTGTCCGTTCCTGCAGTTGTTCGACCGTGTGTGTGTGGCTTCTGGCACATTCTTTTGCAGGTCCGCCGCAGATCAGACAGCGACGCGGTGAAAGTCCAAGTTCTGCGCGGTCTACTTTTTCTCCATTTGGACGGAGCACATCCATGTCGAATAACCGTCCCAGTTCCGATTCATCTTCCAGATCGGAGGTGAGTTTCTTTATGATCAGCGGATCGCTTTGAATCACATAATAAGCTTCATTTCCCGTTGCTTCGTTAATCTCTTCATAAATAAAGACAATCCATGTGTGCAATCTGAAGCTGTTCTTTGAGATACCGGTTTCCAAGCTCGAAGCCTTTTCGAATTAGCGTACTGTTCTTGATGGGGCCGGCGATATTCATGGTAAAGCAAATCATGGGGGATTGATAGGTTGTCAGCAGTTTCTGTTGGTGAAAAGCGCGTCGTTCTCTTGCATCAAGCATATCGATTAAGGTTACTTGTTGTTCCATTGTTTGTTCCCTTTCCTGTTCTTATATATGGATATGATTTATAAGAGGGAACTGTTCAGGAGAACAGTTCCCATTTCTTTTTCGGAATTCGATGCGGAGACAGAAATTCAATTTCATCTTCAATCCATGGAAGATTTGACAGCTTTCTCCACCGCACTGTTTTTTGGGCCTCTTTTTTCATGCGAATTTCCTGTTTGCGTGCTTCATACTGCTCCTGGAGTTCCTCATCGACGAGACGGCGGAGCTCACTGATGTTCATGGTCAGGATCCGATCTACCGATATCGTGGGAAGATCCCGGTAGGCATAGGCTGCAGACTCAAAGATCATATAAATCTGATCATCATAGATATAGATTTGTTCCAGCATGCGGGGAAGTTTAAATGACAGCATGGCGGCATCTTTGCGGTATTCGTTGCTGTTGTTGATGGAATCATCAAATAAAACAAGCTGTGAGGGAAGAATGCCGAGCGACTGAGACATAAAAAGCTTATCGTAGTAAAATGCCATTCCCTGAGACTGCTTTGGAATGGTGGCAGAGGTTACGGCAAGTCCAGATTCTATTTCCATGCCATTCAGTTGAAAAATTGTGTTTTGCATGTTGCCGCCCGGTTCGATTGCATATTTTTTCAAAACTCCATTCTGGGAGGAATGAAAATATCCAATGTACAGGTGGTCGTTTTTGTAAGTCATAAAAGAACTTCGGCGCATTTCCAGTACATAATTCTGAAACACATAGGAGATTGGCTTTTTTTCTCTTCGCAGGGAATATTCCTTGATACTGCTGAGGGAAATAGCATTTGCCTGGGCCAGGCCGCTGCCGCTTCCGCACACCCAGAGATTATCTCTGTCCTCGTCGTAAGCAAGACTTCCTACGTGTGGTTTGCCGGGAAGGACGATTTCTTTGATAAAACGGTGGGTCTCCCGATTGATCACATAGATAACGGAATTGTGCTGTTTGGTATGGCAGTAGGCACTGACAAAAATATATTCATCAGAGACAGCGATGCCCTGGGGTGTCATACTGGTGCAGATGGAAGTGTCTTTGGCTGTGTTGTATTCCAGAGTCTCTGTCGAGTGGAGTCCTGGAATGACATAGGTACCTCCTTTGGCATCTACAGGTGCTTCCAGAGAAGCAGTATATAATTTGGGATAATGGCGAAGCTCCTGTCGGAATGCTTCCATGGAGTACAAAGGTCTGGTGCTGGTGGAAGTTGCATTTGTTGGAACTTCTACGATTCCTCTGTATTCAAATTCATAATAAATATAGCCAACAATCAGCAAAGAAACCGTCAGAATGAGAAAAAGACATCGTGTTCGTCTGGCCTGGCTGCGCTCTTTTGAGTTTTCGTACATGATGTGGCTCCTGTTGGTTTGGTATAGTAAAAGTTGTATTTATTGTACCATATTTTTAAACAAATGATGAGAAAAGAAACAAAAAAATCAGAGATAATTTCGGAAGAATTGCTTTTTGGGGACAATGCTGTTATGATAAGTTGGATATTATTTTAAAGAAATGCAGGAGAAGATTATGGCATTAGATGGGATTACCATTGCAAATATGGTAAAAGAATTAAACGATGAGCTGGAAGGAGGCAGAATGAATAAGATTGCCCAGCCAGAGCCGGATGAGCTGATGCTTACGGTAAAGGGAAAAAATGGGCAGCGAAGACTTCTGATCTCTGCGAGTGCATCCCTTCCGCTTATTTATTTTACAGACAAGAATAAGCCGAGTCCGATGACAGCACCGAATTTCTGTATGCTGCTTCGAAAACACATCGGAAGCGCCAGAATTCTGAAGATCAGCCAGCCGGGTCTGGAGCGTGTCATTTATATGGATTTTGAACATTTGAATGAGATGGGAGATCTGTGTCAAAAACGTCTCGTGGTAGAATTGATGGGAAAATACAGCAATATTATTTTCTGTGATGACAATGGCAATATTCTGGACAGTATTAAGCATATATCGGCAAACACAAGCTCTGTGCGTGAGGTACTTCCGGGAAGAACTTATTTTATACCGGAAACGCAGGAAAAGGAAGATCCTTTTTTGACGACCGAAGAGAGTTTTATGGAACGTGTATGCAGGAAACCACTTCCGGCATCAAAAGCAATCTACACGTCTTTGACAGGAATCAGTCCTGTCATGGCGCAGGAAATCTGTTATCGTGCATCCATCGACGGAAGTATGCCGATGGACGCATTGGGAGAGACGGAACGCATTCATCTGGCACACACCTTTCTTCGGATGATCGAAGATGTCAGGGATGGAGCATTTGAACCGAATATCGTATACCGCGATGGTGAGCCGGTGGAATTTGCTGCTTTTCTGCTGCAACAGTACTCCTTCGGCCACAGCAGTCAGACATTTGAAAGTATGTCGCAAGTACTGGAACAGTACTATGCACAGAAAAATATCATCACGCGCATCCGCCAGAAATCAGCGGATCTTCGCCATGTGGTGCAGACGGCTCTTGAGAGGAACCGTAAAAAATACGCAATTCAGCAGAAGCAGATGAAAGACACGCAGAAAAAAGATAAATTTAAAGTATATGGTGAACTGATCAACACGTATGGATATGGTCTTGAGCCGGGATGCAAGTCATTTCAGGCGCTGAATTATTATACCAACGAGGAGATTACGATCCCTCTGGATGAGATGCTCACTCCGGCAGAAAATGCCAAGAAATATTTTGATAAATACAACAAACTGAAGAGAACACAGGAAGCGCTGACTACACAGCTTGAGGAGACAAAAAGCGATATTGAGCATCTGGAATCTATCAGCACAGCGCTTGATATTGCTCTGAGTGAGTCAGACTTGTCCCAGATTAAAGAAGAACTGACGGAATATGGATATATTAAGAGAAAATACGTTGGCAAAAAGAAAGGTCCACAGTCAAAATCGAAGCCGTTTCATTATATTTCTTCTGATGGATATCATATGTATGTCGGAAAGAACAATTTTCAGAATGAGGAGTTGACTTTTAAATTTGCCACGGGCAATGACTGGTGGTTTCATGCCAAAAAGATGCCAGGCTCTCATGTAATCGTGAAGGCCAATAACGAGGAACTTCCGGATCGGACTTTCGAGGAGGCGGGACGTCTGGCAGCCTATTATTCCAGCGGAAGAACGGCTCCAAAGGTGGAAATCGACTATATACAGAAGAAACATGTGAAGAAAACACCGGGAGGGAAACCGGGATTCGTGATTTATCACACGAATTATTCCATGAATATTGAGCCGGATATTCGGGGAATTCAGGAAATCCAGTCATAGAAGAAGGGCACAGGGACAGATTTGAAAAAGAAATTGACTGTACTACCGGAATGAATTATAATATCTTTATATGCCTATGCTCAGGCATAAATGAAGAAAAAAGAGTGAGAAAACATGTTAAAAAGTATGACAGGCTTCGGCCGTGCCGAAGTGATGGACAGTGATAAGAAAATCACGGTAGAGTTAAAATCGGTGAATCACAGATATTTGGATATGAATGTGAAAATGCCGAAGAAATTCAGCTTTTTTGAGGCTTCTATTCGCAACGTACTTAAAAAATATATCCAGAGAGGAAAAGTGGATGTATTTATCAGCTATGAGGACTATACGGAGAATCGTGTTGCACTTCGCTACAATAAGGAACTGGCAGGAGAATATCTTCGCTATTTAAATGCCATGGCAGAGGATTTTCATCTGAACAATGATGTTTCCGCCTCCGTGCTGTCTCATTATCCGGAAGTACTTGTGATGGAAGAGGAGCCGGTGGATGAAAATGAAGTCTGGACTTCTCTGGAACAGGTGCTGACGGAGGCGGCTGCACAGTTTGTGACCAGTCGTGAGATGGAAGGTCAGAATCTGAAGACAGATCTGTTTGGAAAACTGGAAGCTTTGGATAAAAAAGTGGATCAGATTGAGGAGCGGGGACCTGAAATCCTTCGTGCATATCGGGAACGTCTGATGCAGAGAATGCGGGAGTTTCTGGAGGATACACAGATTGAAGAGAGTCGGATCGCCGCGGAAGTGGTGCTCTTTGCCGATAAAATCTGTACCGATGAGGAGACCGTGCGTCTGCACAGTCATATCAAAAATATGAAAGATGTGTTGGAATCAGGAAATGGCATTGGCCGTAAACTGGATTTTATCGCACAGGAAATGAACCGTGAGGCGAATACGATTTTGTCTAAGGCAAATGATCTGGAAGTATCCAATATTGCGATTGACTTAAAAACGGAAATCGAAAAGATTCGCGAGCAGATTCAAAACATTGAATAGAAAGGATTGCGCAGATGTCCCGACTGATTAATATTGGATTTGGAAATATGGTAAACAGTGACAAGATTATTGCGGTAGTAAGCCCGGATGCGGCACCGATCAAGCGGATGGTGCAGGGGGCCAAATCAGCGGGAACGCTGATTGATGCCACGCAGGGCCGCAAGACAAAAGCAGTCCTTGTGATGGAGACGCAGCAGATTGTGATATCAGCACTGCAGCCGGAGACGATCAGCAAACGTTTTTCTGTTCATTTGACATTGGAAGATAAAGGAGAAGAGAATGAGTAAGGGCGTTTTAGTAGTAGTGTCCGGATTTTCCGGATCCGGTAAGGGTACCATCATGAAGAGGCTCCTGGAAAAGTATGACAATTATGGCTTATCCATCTCTGCAACGACCAGACAGCCCCGTGAAGGGGAAACACACGGAAAGGAATATTTCTTTCTGACAACAGAAGCGTTTGAAGAGATGATCAGTCAGGGGCAGCTGATCGAATATGCCCAGTATGTGGGAAATTATTATGGAACTCCGAAATCATATGTGGAGGAGCAGCGTAATCTTGGCAAAGATGTGATCCTGGAGATTGAAATCCAGGGAGCGATGAAGATCAAAGAGCAGTACCCGGATACGGTTTTACTGTTTGTCACGCCGCCGTCAGCAGAGGAGCTCAAAAGGAGACTGGTGGGAAGAGGAACAGAGACCGAAGAGGTGATTGAATCCCGCCTTGTGAGGGCAGTTCAGGAATCCGAGGGTATGGAGCTTTATGATTATCTTGTCATCAACGATGATCTGGAGACGTGTGTGGATGAGGTTCATGCCATTATCCAGAGCGAACATGACAAAGCATCCCGCAATGGAGCGTTTATTGGAAAAATCAAAGAAGAACTGAAGGTATTTGTGAAAGGAGAATAATTATGATACATCCATCATATTCAGAATTAATGCAGGTAATTAACAGCGAGACAGAGATTGAGGACGCAGCACCAGTGGTAAGCAGCCGTTATTCCATCGTACTGGCGACCAGCAAGAGAGCAAGACAGATCATCGGAGGTGACAAACCTCTGGTAGACGGAAGAGGCAAAAAACCGCTTTCAATCGCTGTAGAAGAAGTTTACAAAGGAAAAGTAACGATTCTTACAGAAGATCAGAATCAGGAAGAAGAACAGGAACAGGTAGAAGAATAGAATGAAAGTATTGTTTATTTCGTTGGGGTGTGATAAGAATCTGGTAGACTCTGAGGAGATGCTGGGACTTCTTGCATCTCATGGATACAGCATTACGGATGATGAGACGGCAGCAGATATTATTGTGATCAATACCTGCTGCTTCATTCATGATGCAAAAGAAGAAAGCATTCAGACCATTCTGGAGATGGCAGAGTACCGAAAGAGCGGCTCTTGTAAAGCACTTCTGGTTACGGGATGTATGGCGCAGAGATATCAGAAAGAAATCCGCGAGGAGATTCCGGAAGTGGATGCCGTGCTCGGTACGACTGCTTTTGATGATATTTTAGAGGCTTTGGAGCAGGCATTGCAGGGGTCCGGTGTAGAGGAATTCAAGGACATTAATTATCTTCCACTGGTGCAGGAAAACAGAGTCCTGACAACGGGTGGTCATTTTGCCTATTTAAAGATTGCGGAGGGCTGTGACAAGCATTGCACGTATTGTATTATTCCAAAACTGCGTGGAAATTACCGAAGCGTGCCTATGGAACGTCTGATTTCCCAGGCGGAATATCTTGCGCAGCAGGGAGTGAAGGAGCTGATCCTGGTAGCTCAGGAGACAACCATCTATGGTACGGATCTTTATGGTAAAAAGTCCCTTCATGTGCTGCTGAATCACTTGTGTGAGATTCCGGGAATTCAGTGGATTCGCGTGCTGTACTGCTATCCGGAAGAAATTTATGAGGAATTGATCCAGACGATCAAAGCACAGCCGAAGATCTGCAATTATCTGGATCTTCCGATCCAGCATGCCAGTGATCGTATCCTGAAGCGTATGGGAAGAAGGACTTCCAAAGCACAGCTGAAAGATATTGTCAATAAGCTGCGCACAGAGATACCGGATATTACGCTTCGTACAACCTTGATCACCGGTTTCCCGGGAGAAACACAGCAAGATCACGAGGAACTGATGGCGTTTGTCGATGAGATGGAATTTGATCGCCTTGGCGTCTTTACTTACTCTCCGGAAGAGGATACGCCTGCAGCCGAAATGACGGATCAGATTGATGAGGAGATCAAGAAAGATCGCCAGGCAGAGCTGATGGAGCTGCAGCAGGAAATTTCTCTGGATAAGGGAAATGATAAGATCGGACAGAGGCTTCTTGTGATGATTGAGGGCAAGGTGGCAGATGAAAACGCATATGTAGGGAGAACGTATGCAGATGCGCCGAATGTAGATGGCTATATCTTTGTCAATACCGGTGAACTTCTGATGTCCGGGGATTTTGCAAAAGTGGTCGTTACGGGAGCGTTAGAATACGATTTGATAGGAGAATTAGAGGATGAATACACCGAATAAATTAACGGTTTTACGTGTGATCATGGTTCCTTTCTTCGTCTTTTTTATGCTGTCGGGAGTTGGAGGAGATGCTTCCAAATGGATTGCTCTGGCATTGTTTGTGATTGCCAGTCTGACAGATCTTCTGGATGGCTATCTGGCGAGAAGAGATAATCTGGTTACAGACTTTGGAAAATTTATGGATCCGCTGGCAGATAAGCTTCTGGTGTGCTCTGCGTTGATCTGTTTTGTAGAAATCGGTAAAATGCCGGCATGGATGGTCATTATCATCATTGCGAGAGAATTTATCATCAGTGGTTTTCGCCTGATTGCCTCAGACAATGGTATTGTTATCGCAGCAAATTACTGGGGTAAATTTAAGACTGTTTCTCAGATGATCATGATTATTCTTCTGATTATGGATCTGGGAGGCGTTTTCTACATCCTTGGAGAGATTTTCAAGTGGATTGCGCTTGCGCTCACGGTAATTTCACTGGTGGATTATATCTGGAAAAATAAACAGGTACTGTCTATGCAGAATTGATAAAGATGCAGGATTTTAGTAAAGAAAGAAGATGAAAAAATGGCAGAACAGGTGAAGAAGACAGAAGAGGAGAAAGTAGTTGCCCTGTTAAAGCAGACTGGATTGACAATGGCGTCTGCGGAGTCTTGTACAGGAGGTATGGTGGCGTCAAGGATCGTCAATGTATCGGGAGCATCTGAGGTTTTCATGGAAGGCTTTGTAACCTATACAGAAAAAGCCAAGAGAAGACGTCTTCAGGTAAAGAAAAAAACACTCAAAAAAGAGACAGCTGTCAGTGCCAAAACAGCAAAGGAAATGGCAAAAGGCGGATGTCGGGCAGCAAAGACAGACGTATGTGTATCAATTACCGGCTATGCAGGTCCGAATGGAGGAACAGAAGAAAAACCAGTAGGAACCGTGTTTGTTGGCTGCTGCTGTCTTGGTAAAGTGAAGGTAAAAGAATATCATTTTGAGGGCAGCAGAAGTGAGATTCGGCAGCAGGCTTGTGAAAAAGCGCTGATTCTGGTAAAAAAATGTCTCGAAAAAGTGAATAAAAAATAGCAGATAAAAGCTGTATGTTACGGGAATTTTCGGTGACATACAGCTTTTTTGGCAGGCTGTCAGTGACGCATCATCTGCATGATCCGCACAATTTTGTCCAGTCGTTCCTGCTCTTTTTTTGATTTTCCCATTTTGATCACTTCCAAAATGAGATTCATTTCTTCCGGACTGAACTGAAGACCTTTTGATTTTCCGCTGGAGGCGGCTGCCATAAGAAAAGACATCAGTTCATTTTGATTTTTGTGGCTTCCCTGGTCTGCCATCTGCTGAAGCATTTCCAGTTTGCTTTTGTCAATTCCCTGCAGCTTCGGGTTATTCATCCAATCTTTTTCTTCCATAAAAAGTCCTCCTGTTACTGGATATTTTCGGAATCGTCATTTTGAAATAAGTCTGCCAGTTCCATCATGGCCATCAGGTTCATACACTGATCCATTTTCTGACGTGTGGCTGGTCCGCAGTAATCGCGGATTTCCTGTATCATATGCAGGGGATCAGAATTTGTTTTGGATTGCGGCAGAGAGCACATGGACATATCGGATCCCTGATTTTGAAAAGTCTGTATGGTGTTTCGCATTTCCATGGCTTTGGCATAGATTGAGAGAAGATGCTGCCCCTGCGGGGGAAGAAAGGGAAGCATCGCTTTCATAAGCTGAATTGGTTCAGAAGAAACGAGACAGTCGAATTCTGTCATTTTTGGAGTATCTTCTTTATTCATAGTCAAATCCTTTTTCCACAATCTATGAATCTTCTCTATAGAATATGACGAGATAGCCGAAATGGTCATATAATTATTTTATAATGATAGAAAATAAGTAACGGGAGGAAATATGGCTGAAAAAAATGAGCAGTTGAAAAAGGAGGGCAATGCCTTCTACGAACTGGATTTGAATTGCATTAGAAAGAAAAATGAACAAAAAAAGCAAAACAGAAAGCAGGTAAAGAACAGACAAAAACCGGGGCGTTGACCCCGGTTTTGTGTCATCAGCAGATTAGCAGCATCCGAATCCATTGCCGCAGAAGAGCAGAAGAAGGATGATTAAAATGCAGCTGTTGTCGCCGCATCCGCTGCATCCGCCGCCCCAACTGTCGTGGTCGTGGCCGCAGAAGCATAACAGAATCAGAATCCAGATCAGGCAGCTGCAGGAGCCTCCACGACCAAATCCAAAAAAGTTATCGCAGTCATGATCGCGGTCTCGGTCACATCTGTCCTCGCATCCACATCCACAGTTTGTTGCAGCTAAATCACTCATTGATAGTTCCTCCAAATAATGTTTACACTTTCATCATATGTGAGAGGGGCAAGATGGTTACAGATTTTCCAAAAAACTAAGTAGATAAAAAAACAGTAAAAGAATTATAGACATTGAGTTTGCCGTAACCCCATTCCCGACTTGGATAGACGGTCTGCGGATTACGGGAAGCTCCGCGGATCAGGAAAGTCTTAATCTGTGAGTTGTTAAAAAGCTGGCTGCGTTCCAATCCCCACTGCAGAATCAATGCGCAGCAGCCGCAGGTCAGAGCGGCGGCCATGCCGGAACCGGTTGCGCTGCCATAGCCATCATGAAGATTAGGGGCGGTAAGGCTGACACCAGGGGCGGCAAGATCAGGTTTGATGGAGCCATTCGGAGTAAAACCACGGCTGGAACGAAGATAAATGGCATCGTTGTAGGCATCGTAAGTGCTGCAGGTGATTGGCTGTAATGTGTTTCCCGGATTGACAATCGTCATATATGGATCTGAATTCAAAAAGGTGATGTCAGGAATGACCATATTGGAGATGGGAAGCCACGTATTGAATTGTCCGGTGATGTAGTTGCTGCAGTAGACACGGACTCTCCAGATGCCTGCAGTCGGATTGCGAAAACGGATAAAGATGACCTGTTCACCGGAGATGGTTTCCACCAGTTCATAGGAAATGAACAGGACAGTGCGATCCAAGATAAAAGAGATGTTCTGTTTTTGACCAAGTCTTGCCGGAATGCGTTCGATTACCTCTCCAAGCGGAGAGACAAAACCGACAGAAAAAATTTCGGGCGGTGTTCCCCAGATTTCAGTACTGAAACCTGGGGAATTTTGAGGAACCAGAATTTCTACTTCTTCAAAACTCTGTTCATCGCGGACCTTGCCGGAAAAATGGTGCTGCTGTCCGACTTCATTTCCACCCGCACATACCATTGCGAATCCGGGAGCAGAACGCAGATAATCCAGCATACTGTCAAAAGGCGAACTTCCATTGTGTGAGCCCTGATTGGTGCCGATAGCGATGCAAAGAACAAGCGGCATATTTAATTCAGAGGTTAATTTGACAAGATAGCGGACGGCCATCATCAGATCGGTCTCCTGAAAAGCTGGTTCAGAGGGGTTGAACTGGTAATAATCCCGAAGATACTGTTTGGCTTCTTTCAGTTTTACAACAGCAAGGTAGCTTCCAGGTGCTGCTCCTGAAAAAGCAGCCTGCCGGTCTACACCTCCGCAGGCGATTCCTGCCAGCATCGTTCCGTGACCGGAAACATCGCGGCTGGGTACGATGGAATAAGGATCATCAGAAGAAAGTGCTTCGTCAATCTGTGTATTTGTATATTCGCTTCCGTATACGAAGCCTTCCGGAGGAGTACCTGTTTGAACTGTCTGATCCCAGATGCGAAGAATGCGGGTACGACCCTGTCCATCCAGAAACGCTGGATGTGTATAATTGATACCTGTATCCAGAAATCCGACAAGAACACCTCTTCCGTTTAGACTAAGAGTGGGTGATGAGGCCAATTGAATAATTCCGGTATCTTCCAGACTGACGGTGCTGGTCAGCGTGTAAAGCGCCGGAATGGAACTATAGTAGATATTATTTTGAGATTCCAGAGGAAAACGTTCGTTGCTCAGATGCAGCATAAAAAAACGCGGGCTGAGAATCTGATAATTGTAGTATTCTCCGGATGCATTGTTTAGAAAAGAAAAGGTTGTGTAATCGTAAATATAGTCGCCATAATTGTTGGACAGTGTCATTTCTTTTAGATCCGCCATAAAAACTTCCTGTATACAGACATATTTGTATTATTTATATGAAAAAATTGTAAAAAAAGAAGGTACTCTGCTCAGAAAAGAACAAAGCACCTTTTGAAATTTTACTATCAATTAATAATCGGAACTGTCATAACTGGAATCGCTGTCGTAGCTGGAGTCATAGTCACTGCTGGAATCATAGCTGCTATCTTCGCTGTC
>JAUNPJ010000049.1 GCA_030536755.1 Eubacteriales bacterium
GCTCGTCGGGCTCATAACCCGAAGGTCATAGGTTCAAATCCTGTCCCCGCTACTTCGTGCCTGGTTAGCTCAGTTGGTAGAGCAGAGGACTGAAAATCCTCGTGTCTCTGGTTCGATTCCGGAACCAGGCACTTTATATGGAGCATTAGCTCAGTCGGTAGAGCACTTGACTTTTAATCAAGTTGTCCGGGGTTCGAATCCCCGATGCTTCACTAAGTAAAACATCCTGAAAAGGGTGTTTTTTTGTTGTGTAATAAATATACAAAAACTTTTTTTGGTATGATATACTGTGAACAGAGAATAAAACAAGAAGAGGAAAAATTTATGGACTACAAACTGCTGATACTGGATATTGACGGCACTGTCACAAATTCAGAAAAAGTTATCACACCGAAGACGAAAGAAGCCCTGCTGAAGCTGCAGGAACAGGGAATCCCTGTTGCAATTGCTTCCGGAAGACCGCCTGCTGGAATCGCTCCAATTGCTGATGAATTGGAGTTGGATCGTTTTGGGAGCTATATACTGGCTTTTAATGGAGCACGCATTATTGACTGGAAAACAAAAGAGTGTATTTATTCAAAAACGCTGCATCCGGCATTTGTAAAAAAATTGTATAGAGATGCCGAGAAATATCATGTAAACCTGATGACCTACGAGGACACGCAGATTCTTGTCGGAGGAAAGCCTGACTCTTATAATGAGCTTGAGTCAAGAATCACGGGACTTCCGATCAAACAGCTGGAGAATCTGCCTGATTACGTAGATTTTCCGGTTAACAAATGTATTTTGACGGGGGAACCACAGGAATTGGAGCGCATTGAACCGATTCTGGCAGAAAAATATATCCATGAGGCGATGGTATTTCGTTCTGAACCATTCTTCCTGGAAGTTACTCCCAAAAATGTAGACAAAGCGTATTGTCTTGCCCGACTTTTGAATATTTTGCGAATTCCGAGAGAAGCGATGGTGTGCTGCGGGGATGGATTCAATGATGTGACGATGATCCAGTTTGCCGGACTTGGCGTAGCGATGGCGAACGCTCAGGATGCTGTCAAAAAATACGCAGATTATATCACAGCCTCTAATGATGAGGATGGCGTGGCCCAGGTTGTGGAAAAGTTCTTTTTTAGAGAAAAATAATGTGGAAGGGTAAAAAAATGCGTTTAGAAAAAGTACAGAAAACACTGACAGAGAAAAAAATAGAATTTGATTACATTGAGGAGGATGGACTGGGAAGTATTGATTTCCAGTACCGAGGTCTGGCTTACCATGTATGGGAATTTGCAGATGAAGATGGTGTGCCGTGCGGTGCGGAGACGAATCTGTTCCATGCGGGAAGAAGCGAAGACATCGAGGGTGATTATGAACAGGTCATCATAGATGAACTGAACAGGGATTTTAATTAATGGAAGTTTGGATAGGTGGAGGCGTTTATGCTTTATAGTATACCGGATTATTACAAGGAGTTTCAATGTATTGCCGGTGACTGCGAAGATACCTGCTGTGCGGGATGGCAGATTGTCGCAGATGAGGCTTCATTGAGCAAATACAGACAGGTGAAAGGTCCGTTTCGGAAAAGAATGATGAAATCTGTGGACTGGAGACAGAAAACCTTTCGGCAGGATGAAGAGAAACGATGTGCTTTTTTAAATGAAAATAATCTGTGCGATATGTATACCGCCCTGGGGCGTGACAGCTTGTGCAGGACTTGCCGTCTTTACCCCAGACACATAGAAGAATTTGAAGATGTGAGGGAGATTACGCTGTCTGTTTCCTGCCCGGAAGTTGCCAGAATTTTGATGAACAGAAAAGAGCCTGCGAAATTTATCAGTAAAGAAGAGTATGGTGAGGAAGAATATGATTATGAGGAATTTGATTTATTTTTGTATTCTCAGCTTGTGGATGCCAGAGATGTTCTTTTGAAGATTGCACAGAACAGAGACTTGCCTCTTGATGTAAGAATCGGTCTGATCTACGGAGTGGCTCATGATATGCAGATTCGGGTTGATCGGGAGGAATTGTTCTCCTGTGCGCAGGTGCTGGAAAAATATCAGAAAGAATCGGCGGCCGCGTTTGTCGAAAAGGTCATAGAGAATCGAAAACAGCGTATGAACAGCAATTATGATTTTGCCAGACGTACGTTTTCACAACTTTATAAGCTGGAACTTCTCAAGGAAGACTGGTATGTATTACTGACAGAGACAGAGCTGACACTTTATGCGAGAGAAACGCCGGAGCAATATCAGGAAATGTCAAAAGAATTTCTTCAATGGAGCAATCAGCGGGAAATTCCCTGGGAAATACAGAAGGAACAGCTTCTGGTGTATTTTCTGTATACGTATTTTTGCGGGGCAGTTTATGATGGAAGGATTTTGGCAAAGGCGATGATGGCGATCATCAGTGTATTTTTGCTGGAGGAGATGATGAAAGCGAGATGGCTTCGCAACGACAGAGATCTCGATATGGAAGATGTGATAGAGATTGTATATCGCTATTCCAGAGAATTAGAGCATTCTGATTTGAATTTAAAGAGAATGGAGATGTGGATGGACAAATGGACAAGACAGTGGAAGAATTATTTTCGTTTATAGAAAAGAGCCCGAGTGCCTTTCACGCGGTGGAAACGATGCGTCAGGAGTTGGAGAATGCAGGGTATCATCAGCTTCTGGAGAGTGAATCCTGGGTGCTGCACAGAGGCGGAAAGTATTATGTGATACGAAATGGCTCTTCAATTATAGCGTTTCGCATACCGGCGAAGGGATTTGCGGGATACCAGATTGTGGCAAGCCACAGTGATTCTCCGAGTTTTAAGATTAAAGAAAATCCGGAGATGGAGGCAGAAGGTCATTATGTCAAATTGAATGTGGAAAAATACGGTGGAATGCTGATGGCACCATGGTTTGACCGACCACTCTCCGTAGCTGGAAGAGTGATTGTGCGAGAGGACAATCATTTGGCAGTGAAGCTGGTAAATGTAGACCGTGATCTGGTCATGATTCCCAATCTGGCAATTCACATGAACCGGGATGCCAATGAAGGGATGAAATACAATGCCCAGAAGGATATGCTTCCTTTATATGGAAGTGAGACTGCAAAGGGTACATTTATGGAGACGATTGCAAAAGCGGCCGGTGTAAAGGCCGGAAATATTGTCGGGCATGATCTGTTTTTGTACAATCGTACGAAAGGCTGCGTCTGGGGTGCCAAGCAGGAATTCCTGTCTGTTGGAAGGCTGGATGATCTGCAGTGTGCATTTGCCTCTTTGAAAGGATTTCTGAAGGCAGAGGAAGGTGACAGTCTTCCGGTGCATTGTGTATTTGATAATGAGGAAGTCGGAAGCAGCACAAAGCAGGGGGCGGCCTCCACGTTTCTTTACGATACGCTGACGAGAATCAATGAGGCATTGGGAAGAACAAAATCACAGTATCAGCAGGCTTTGGCGTCGAGTTTTATGCTGTCTGCGGATAATGCGCACGGAGTGCATCCAAATTACAGTGAAAAAGCCTGTCCGACAAACCGACCTTATCTCAATGGCGGTGTTGTCATGAAGTTCAGCGCAAACCAGAAATATACGACAGATGGAGTTGCGGCAGCGCTGTTTCGGGAAATCTGTAAGCGGGCAGATGTTCCGGTGCAGGTGTATCTGAATCGTTCTGACGTACCGGGAGGCTCTACTCTTGGCAATATTTCGGGTACGCAGGTCGCACTCAACACGGTGGACATTGGGCTTGCGCAGCTGGCCATGCACTCTCCGTATGAGACAGCAGGCGTCAAAGATACGGAATATCTGATTCGTGTGATGCGGCAGTTTTATGGTATGACTGTGCGGGAAATCGGATATGGATGCTATACAATTTGAACAAATTATAAAGAGATAATGCGTTAATATGTAAAATTATTGACAAACAAAGTAATCTGCGATAAAGTTAAAATTAAGAATGGAAAAAAAGTTTCGGAGGCATACAAAAGATAAAAAATATATTATTTTCAAACGGATTATGGAACTTTTTGGGTTGCTTTTTCTGTGCCTGTTCTATAGATGTCCGTTTCGCCTGTTGCTTCATATAGAGTGTCCTGGCTGTGGAATGACACGGGCTTTGCTGGCTTTGATGAGGCTTGATTTTAAACAGGCATTTCAGTATCACAGCCTGTTTCCGCTTGTGATTTTATGTGGAGGCTATTATATATTACGTGAATATATTTATATTGGAAGAAAGAAGGAACAGTTTGCATTAGTAGTTATTGCAGTATTATTTATAATCAGATGGGGAATTCGTATGTTTAAATTAGCTGTATAAATTGCGGGCAAAAGTGCCCCACTTTATACAGCATTTTTATACCAAAAAAGAAAAGTATTTTGTGGCGAGGGAAGAAATGATAAAGAAAAAATTAAATTTGGGAATGATCCTTATGTCGGTGGCGGGTTTGCTTTTTCTTATAATCCTTATTGGATTGATGTTGTTTTGTCTTAATCTAAACAGCAAATGTGTCAAACTGGAGAAATCAAACGCTCAGTATCAGAAAGAAAATGAAGAAAAACAAAAGGAAATTGACGGCTTAAAAGCTCAGATGAAAGAGTTAAATGAACAGATTATAGAAAAAGATGCAGAACTGATGCAGCAGAGTACAGAAGAGGGACAGGCAACGATTGCTCCCTCAAGAGGCAGTTCCTCATTCTCACATCAGCAGCTGACTCCTGGAGCGGTGTTGAGTGAACAGGAAGTATCTGGGAATTATGATGTTTATTTTCAGGAGCAGGTAATTGAGCGTGGAGATGAGGTTTTTCAAAGAATTATGGGAAAATCCTATCAGGACAATGATCATATCGGGCTTGATCAGCTTCGATATTTAAAACTGATTCACTATAATTTCAATCATGAAATTCAAGTGGGTGAGATGATTGTAAATGCGGCGTTGGCACAGGAAATACTGAGTATTTTTAAAGAATTGTTTATGAATGAATACGAGATACAGTCTGTTTTTCTGATTGACAATTACTGGCAGCCGGGGATGACTGGAGATGAAGCAGATACAGCTTCTATTGATCAGAATAATACATCTTGTTTTAATTATCGACCGGTTACAGGCGGATCAACGCTTTCGGATCATGCATATGGAAGAGCGATTGATATCAATCCTCAGCAGAATCCTTATATTAATGCAGCTGGAGGATATTCTCATACAAATGCAGCACCATACATTGATCGCAGCAGTGGTTTGCCGCATATGATTACAGATGGGGATGTCTGTGACACAATCTTTGAAAAATATGGGTTCTCCTGGGGTGGACTTTGGACCGGACCAATTGATTACCAGCATTTTTATAAAAAAGCAAACTGAAAAAGATGAGGAGGGATGAGGATGGTTAGCTATGCAATTCTCAGCAGGCCTGGAAACAGAGAACGCAATGAAGATTCGGTCTTGATGTATGAACGTGGTTCCAGTTCCGTGTTTGCTCTTGCGGATGGACTTGGCGGACATGGAAAAGGCGATGTTGCCTCTGACAGTGTTACCAGGCAGGCCATTGAAACTTTCAAGAAGGTGGGGGACGAGGAAAACTATCTGGAACATGCATTTCAAAGTGCACAAGAGAGGCTTTTGCAGCAGAAAAAAGATCTTGGAATTATGGCTGATATGAAGAGTACCATGGTATTGCTTCATGTGACAAAAGAAACGGCTCAGTGGGCTCATATTGGAGATTCTCGTCTTTATTATTTTCAGGATTTTCATATCGTAAAGCGTACAGGCGATCACAGTGTACCTCAGATGCTGGTTTATAACGGAGAAATCAGTGAACAGGAGATTCGTAATCATGTAGACCGCAACAAAGTGCTGCGTGTGATGGGGGTACCCTGGGAGGGGGCGTCGTATGAAGTTTCAGAAATGCTTACTGTTTCAGAAGGACAGGCATTTTTAATGTGTACAGATGGATTCTGGGAGTTGATTCTGGAAAAGGAGATGGAAAAAACACTGAAACAGTCTAAGAGTGTTGCACAGTGGCTTGCGAAGATGGAACAGATTGTTTTAAAAAGAGGAGCAGGCAGGGATATGGATAATTATTCTGCAATCTGTGTTTATATAGATTAGTGTATGGTAAACATCTGTTTTGTTTAAATATGTGACTTGGGCGAATAGAAAAGAGACAGGAGAGTATGATATGTCTATTATAAAATGTGAAAATGGTCATTTTTTTGATAATGGGAAGTATGCAAAGTGTCCGTACTGTTCTACGCAAAGGGAGGAGCGAAATCGATATGAAGAGCAGATTCGGGAGCACGTTACTGTTGCGATTCCGCGAAGAGAAGTGGAAGAATCTGTAACGATTGGCCTGTATGAAGCACAGAAAGCAGATGATCAGAAAACGGTGGGGCTTTTTGCAAGGCAGTCTGGAAAAGATTTTGTGACAGGATGGCTTGTCTGTACGGAGGGAAAAGAAAAAGGCAGAGATTATCGTTTACATAATGGAAACAATTGGATTGGAAGGAGCTTCCGAATGGATGTCTGTGTTGTAGACGACTCGTTAATTTCCAGAGAAAATCATGCAACCATTGTATATGACTATCGTTCCAATCGTTTTTTTCTGACGCCGGGAAAAGGCACAGTTACCAGAATAAATGGAGAGACTCTGGTGAAAGCAAGAGAATTGAAAAAGCGGGATGAGATTACTTTGGGTGAAAGTAAGTTTGTTTTTATTCCATTTTGCGAGGAGGGATGTTCATGGGGGAAAGAAGATGGAGAAAATTGATGATAGCTGCGGGAATTCTTGCAGCTTTTTTTGTTCAGACACCCGTTGCGGCAGCAGAATGCGAAGTGGAACAGATTTCTTTGGATATGCCGGAAGTTCGCGTTTACTATCGCGCCTCAGAACCGGATTCCTCGTATGAAGCCTATCTGGGAGGAGAACTGTTAAAATTTGACTCCGTATCGCTGTTCTCTGATTTGGAAGAAGGCGTGGATTATTATCTTATGCTGGATGTTTCAAAATCGATTCCGGATAGTCAGTTTGAGAATATCAAAAGCGGTATTGTCGATTTTATTGCCTCGAAGAGAAAACAGGATAAATGTATGCTGCTTGCGTTTGGAAATGAATCAACACTGATTCTGGATGGATCTGAGAGTACGCAGGAGGCGGCAGCAGTTGTGCAGAGTCTTCAGAATGAAGATATGGAAACGGTGTTGTTTCAATCAATTGTTCAGGCGGCAGGAATGATTGATCAGGCTGCGCAGACAGAACAGAAACGGCGTGTGATTGTCGCTGTAACAGATGGGGAGGACTGTGTGACTGGCCAGGCGACTTCTGCGGAGGCTCTTAATACTTTAAAGAATAAAGGGATTCCGTTGTATGCCGTGGCTGTTGATGTGGGAAAAGAATCGTATATTAATAGTTTTGGGGAATTTGCAAGAAATACGGGAGGAATGCTCAGTATTTATTCTCAGGGAGAAAGCCGGGAAATACTTGAGGGAATCCGCAATACCATTCAAAACAGTTATACGGCGGATTTTCACAGCAGCACGAATATAGCCAGCAATCAAAAAGAAGATTTTACTATTAAGTTTGCAGATCATAAAATAGTAGAAACGAAAGAAATCATACCTACCCGGTCGATTCCGGATACAACGGCACCGAAAGTTCAAAAGATTTCTTTGAAAGGTGATAATGAGATCAGAATTGTCTTTTCAGAACCTGTACTGGGAGCAGATTTGCAGGGGAATTACAAGGTAGAAAAGGACAAAGAGGCGGTGGCGATTGGATCTGTATTTTACACGGAGAAAAAAAGGCCAACAGCAGTTTTAACTTTTGAAAATCCATTGTATAAGGGCACTTATACGGTTTCCTTTTCCGGAATTACAGATCATTCCATGGAGAAGAATGCATTAAGCAAATCATCCAGCATTGACGTCGAACGAAAGGAGCCGGCAACGAGCGCAGAGTTTTGGAAACGCTGGTGGTGGCTGCCGATACTGGTAATTTCATTGATTTTTGCAGCATCAGTGATAATAGCATACACCATGTATAAAAAAATAAAAAAGAATAAAGGTGTCATTTATGTAGAGGGAAAGGCTGCGCTTGTTTCGAATGTAGATGTGAAACAGCATGTATCTGTTCAGAATATTCCGAGCAAAAATATAAAACTGCTGATTCGGGATAAAGTGAATGGGAAATGTGAAATGGATGTTTCTGTCAATGGAAGTTCAATTATAGGCAGAAGCGACAGCTGTGATATATATTTTGACGATCCCAGAATGTCACGACAGCATTTTGTTCTGGAGACAGACGGAGAGGATGTATTTATCACAGATCTTGAAAGCCAGAATGGAACGTTTATCAATGGTGTGCGTGTCGGCCAGAAACGTAAGCTGAGTCCAAACGATGAAATTGCAGCAGGAAATATGCAGATGAGAATTTTGTGGTAGGAAAGAGAAGAAAGATATGGAAGCGGAGAGATATACAGGAATTACATTTTATATAGCATCCGATCAGGGGACCCGGGAGTATCAGCAGGATAAAGGGTATGCACAGATACAAAATGGATTTGGAATGGCAATACTTTGTGATGGAATGGGCGGAATGAATGGCGGAGAAAGAGCCAGTCATCTTGCTGTACAGCAGTTTGTGCAGGATGTCAATCATAGCTGGCCCTTGAAAAACATATCAGATTTTATGGAAAATGAAATTCGATATTTGGATCGATTGGTATATGATCTAAGAGATGATTCAGGGGAACGCCTGAATGCGGGAAGTACGGCAGTGGCAGCGATTATAGAAGACAACAGACTCTACTGGGTTTCTGTGGGAGACAGCAGAATGTACCTTTTGAGAGAAGGGCGATTGAGATGTCTGACAGCACAGCATAATTATAAAACAATGCTGCAGGATAAGCTTTCGGCAGGAGCGATTAATCTGGAGTATTATAATGCGGAGATTCATCAGGGAGAGGCATTGACCAGTTATCTTGGAATGGGACAGCTACCTCTTGTTGATACCAATCATGTCCCACTTGAATTGTATCAGGAAGATATGCTTCTTCTGTGCAGTGATGGATTATATAAGACTTTGTCGGATGAACAGATTCAGGCTTTGTTGGAAGAATGCGGAGGGCACCTTTTTCTGGCGGCGGAGCGTCTGATTGAGACTGCACGACGATTGGGAGGCAGAGGGCAGGATAATACTACGTTGATTCTTATGAAGCTGGAACAGACAGAAAAGCACTAGGAGGGATCAAATTTGACAAAATGTATGAGTTGTATGCAGGATTATGAAGACCAGAAATATTGTCCGTTCTGTGGTGCAGAGAGAAATCTGACAGTTGAGGATGTCGGGCAGATTCCGGTGGAAACTATTTTGAACAGGCGTTTTATCATTGGTGAGATGATTAGTTTTGACCGGATTGGATATACATATCTGGCGTGGGATGCTCTTTTGGAGCGAAAAGTTGTGATCAAGGAATGGGTTCCATATAAAATTGCGGATCGAGAATCAGGTTCTTTGCAGGTGAGGGCTGATGTTAGTGAAGAACTTTGGGAGACGCTGAACCTGCAGTTTCTGGAGCAGGCGCAAATGCTGCATAAATTTCAGAATCTTCCGGTTTTGGTTCCTGTTTATACTTTTTTCAGAGAAAATAATACTTCTTATTATGTCATGGAATTTGTGAAAGGTCAGACATTGCGGCAGAATATCCAGAGGGAAAATCCATTGATGCCTGATGTGGCGAAAGAGATTATGGACAGAGTGTCTGAAGCGTTGGAGGTTCTTCATAAAAATGGAATCATTCATGGAAATCTTTCACCCGATAATATCTTTTTGTGCAGGACAGGGCAGATTAAATTTTTAAATCCCGCCTGGTATTCTGCGGAATTGCAGTCGCAGGGATATGTTATTTTCCAGGGAAAATATGCGCCGTTTGATTATTACCGATCTGTGGTGAGGCCAAATCAGAAAATGGATTTTTATGGTGAAAGTGCTGTGTACTATCGTCTTGTGACCGGATGCCCGCCGGTCAGCGCATTGGCACGTATTCGAAAAGTGAAGCTGCCGGCTGTCTCGGAATATGGCCTGAAGGTTTCTGCGCAGACGGAGAAAAAGATTATGCAGGGGCTTCAGGATGCAGGAAAAAAAGACAGGGGGATCCTGAAATTTTTTCAGGCTTTGAGCGGAATTTTGGCCGCAACAGCAGTTGTATTGGGAGTAATGATTGTGACGTAAAGGAGAATTGAGGATGAAATGAAGGAGAGTAATTTTTATGTTTCCGTGATCGATCGTGATGGGCATATACGGGAAATCATGCTTCCTGTGGAAAACAGAAGAATTTATCTTGGCAGAGACAGTCAGAAAAATACAATTTTGCTTCCATTTCTTTTTGTGTCGGGATGTCATGGGGAAATTCTATTTGAGCATGGAAAAATTTTTTATACAGATTTAAACAGTACGAATGGTACGGAAGTTGAAGCAGATGGAAGATACTGTTTCCTGAAAAATACTTCAAGAAAAACAGAGATTTGTGACGGTACACTTTTAAGAATCCGCGGAAAGCAGGAACAGGAATGCGTTACGATACTGTTTTACTGTAAACAGGGAAGAGAGACATGGAAGAAAATACCGATAGGAAAAGCTCCGGTTACAATTGGGCGAAGCAGTAAAAATGATATTGTGCTGCATAATTCCAGTGTATCGAGACAGCATGCCATGATTGAGGAAAAAAATGGCATATGTACACTGAAAAATCTTAGAAGTATTAATGGTATTCTGGTTAATGGAAGGGCTGTGAGGGAATCGGCAGTGCTGAAAGTGCAGGATGTCATTGAGATTATGGGATATCAGATTATTTTTTCCGGTAATCTTTTATTTTATAAAACTGCTGCCAGAGGTGTGGCGCTGGAGACAAAAAATCTTCATAAAGTTGTTGGAAAGAATAGAAAAGTTATACTGAATCATGTAAACTGCAGAATCGAGAGCAATGAATTTGTGGCGATTGTAGGAGGTTCCGGTGCAGGAAAAACAACGCTGATGAATGCCATGAGCGGTTTTGACAAAGATGTTCAGGGTGCCGTATTTTGTAATGGAATTAATCTGCATAAACAGTTTCAGCATCTAAAAAGCATCATTGGGTATGTACCACAGCAGGACATCATATATGAAAATCTGACTTTGCGAAAAATGCTATATTATACAGCGAAACTGAAAATGCCGACCGATACATCAGACAAAGAAATTCAGGAAAAAATTTACGAAGTACTGGAAATGGTGGAACTGACAGAGCATCAAAACACTTATATCCGAAAGATGTCTGGAGGGCAGAAGAAAAGAGCCAGTATAGCTGTAGAACTTCTGGCGGATCCGAGGCTATTCTTTCTGGATGAGCCTACTTCAGGACTTGATCCCGGTACAGAAAAGAACCTGATGGCGACATTGAGCAAACTGTCAAAAACAAAAGACAAGACGATTATCATGGTTACACATACGACGCAGAGTCTGGATATGTGCGACAAGATTATTTTTATGGGACCTGGAGGTAAGCTGTGCTTCTGTGGAACGGCAGAACAGGCACTGATGTTTTTTGATACGGACAGCCTTGTGAATATCTATAATATTATTGCAGAGAATCCGCAGCTTTGGGAAGAACAATTTGCAAATTGTATGGAGCAGGAAATAAAAATGCTTCCTGAAAAGGATGATCAGGAACGGTTAAAAGAGAGAAAAACTTCTGCTTTTCGTCAGTTGTTTTATTTGATGCTTCGATATGCGGAGCTGATCAAAAATGATCTGCCGAGGCTGCTTTTGATTTTCCTTCAGCCTTTGATTATCGGTATTTTGCTTTATATAGTATCGGATGATGATATTTTTGATATTTATGAATCTACAAAGTCGATGATGTTTGCGTTAAGTTGCTCCGGTATATGGATGGGATTATTCAATTCGATTCAGGAAATCTGTAAAGAGCGTGTCATCATCAAAAGAGAATATATGGCAAATCTGAAACTGCCGATTTATATTTTATCAAAATTTGTGATTCAGGCGGTTATCGGTCTGCTGCAGGCGCTGATTCTCTGTACGGTTTTTCTTCTCATGACGGGAAAGGCAAAAGAAGGACTTTTGTTTGAGCATTTTTATGTGGAGATTTTTTTTACAGTATGGCTGACAATTCTGGCATCTATGGCGATTGGCTTTATCATTTCATCACTTGTAAAAACGGGAGACAAAGCGATGGCCGTTGCGCCGTTTGTATTGATTGTCCAGCTTCTGTTTTCTGGAATATTATTTACGCTGGAAGGAGTTGGGGAATGGATTTCTTATCTTACAATCAGCCGCTGGTCAGTAGAGTCTCTTGGCAGCATCGTAAATCTGAATGATATGCAGCTTCGGATGCAGAAAGATCTGCCGGCTTTGGAGCACGAGGCGGAAGAATTTTTTGAATACAGCAAAGGGCATCTGTGGAGCACATGGGCAGTGCTTATGGCGATGATGATTGCTTTTTCTGTGATCAGTGTATTGCTGCTGAAAAACGTGGCAAAAGACAGCAGATAAAAATCACAATAATATAAAAAGGGGAAGAGACTATGGAAAGAAGAAAAGAAGACAGATCGTTTTTGATGCTTATTTTATTATCAATTGTTACTTGTGGAATTTATGGGATTATTTTTTACTGGAATTTGTTTCAGGACATTAATGTGGTGTGCCGACCAAAAGAAAATGATGATTCCCAGCAGTCACCCAATTATTTAATTGCGTTTCTGCTTAGCATCATTACCTGCGGAATTTATTTCTATTACTGGTATTATAAGCAGGGAAACAGAATGCAGCGTGTAGGGCATGAATATGGAATTGTAATTGAAGAGAACGGAACTACGTATCTTCTGTGGGCATTGCTTGGTACATTGTTATTTGGAATTGGACCGCTTGTTGTTATGTATCTGATTATTAAAAATGTCAATCGTCTTTCTGTATGCTTTAACAGAGAATATGTTGATGGGAATGCAGGGGGATATTCTGGCAGATACGGACAAAATTATTATGCAGGTCAGAATCAAAGCTATGGATATGAAAATCAAAACAATGCGTTTGAGCAAGAAATCGGCAGAGAAGAACATTTCCAGAATAATAACGACGGTGTGACTTATGGGACACCGACCATTGGTCTGAAACAGGGTACGCTGGTGTGTACCAGGGGAATGATGAAAGGAGCACAGATTCCGCTGCAGGATCGAGAGGTTGTGACAATCGGGCGTGACAGTGCCGTATGCAATTTGATTCTTACAGATATGGATATCAGCAGGCGTCATTGTACGGTGCAGTTCAGCAGCAGTGAGAATTGTTATTATGTAACGGACTATTCGTCGCTTGGTGTATCTGTAAATGGCGGAAAGAAGCTGGAAAAACATGTATTGACAAAGTGTGAAAAAGGAACGAAGATTTTATTAGGTGAAGGAAGTAATGAGTTTCTTCTTCAATAATGATTTACAGATATAATAAAAAAGAAGTTCAGGAGGATTTGAGATGAATTTACAGAAATGCGAAAATGGACATTTTTTTGATGCGGATAAACATCATGTATGCCCGCATTGTCAGCAGTTAAGTGATGATGTGAAAACGGTTGGACGTATCGAACCATCAGTAATGGCAAAGGAACATGAGCCTTCGCCTGCTATGCCGCAGATGATTTCTTTTGCTCCGAGTGACGATGCCAAGACAGTTGGTATTTTTCAGAGTAAAATGGGTGCAGGAGTTCCGTTAGTCGTAGGATGGCTTGTGTGTGTCAATGGAAAATGTCAGGGGCAGAGTTTCCCTTTGAGAGAAGGAAAGAATTTTATTGGGCGCGGAGAAGACATGGATGTAGTCATTCGCGGTGATATGGCGGTTGCAAGAAAACGCCATGCATGTGTGATTTTTGAACCGAGAGCCAGTGTTTTTTATGCCCAGCCAGGGGAATCACATGAATTATTTTATCTGAATGATCAGGTGGTTCTCAACAGCGAAATTTTAAAAAGATACGATATCATTACGCTGGGAGAGACAGAATTATTATTTGTCCCTCTGTGCGGACCTGATTTTAGCTGGGATAAATATAAGAAAAAAGAAGCCTGATCAGAAAATGGATAGGCAGATTCGGAGAATGTTATGAAAATAGAAAATTTATGTATGAAATGCATGAGAGAAAAATCAAGTCCGGACGCAGTCTGTGAATATTGCGGATTTGATTTGTCGAAAGCGTCTGTGCCGCCTCATCATCTGGCTCCGTTCGTTATTTTAGCAGGAAAATATCTTGTTGGAATGGCGATTGGAGAAGGCGGATTTGGAATCACCTATATTGGTATGGACCTGAATCTGGAAATGCGTGTGGCTATTAAGGAGTATTATCCAAATGGATGTGCGATTCGTGATATGAGCGGGAACAGCAGTACGGTTCAGTCTTATATGGGAGAACAGCAGGAATTTTTTCAAGTTGGAAGAGAAAAATTTATTAATGAGGCTAAAATTCTTGCGAAATGTGTCAACCTTCCGGAAATCGTTACGGTTAAGGACTTTTTTAAGGAAAACCATACAGCTTATATTGTCATGGAATATATTGATGGCAAAACGCTGAAAGCTTATTTAAAGGAACAGGGTGGAAGAATTTCTGTGTCGGAAACACTGAGAATGATGGAACCAGTGATTAAGTCTCTGGGAGAAGTACATAAGATGAATTTGATTCATCGCGATATCAGTCCGGACAATATTATGATTCGAAAAGATGGCTCAATTAAATTACTGGATTTTGGCGGTGCCAGAGATTTTGTGTCAAGCGGAAAAAGCATGTCCATTATGCTGAAGCCAGGGTATGCTCCGGAAGAACAGTATCGCACGCATGGAGAACAGGGAAAGTGGACAGATGTTTATGCAATCTGTGCTACCATGTATCGATGTATTACAGGAGAAATTCCTCCGGAGGCTATGGAGCGTTCTTATCAGGATCAGATAAAGCCATTTTCTGTTTTTCAGATCAGCTGTCCGCCAAATGTTGAAGCTGCAATTTTCAGGGGATTAAGTATTTATAAAGATGGACGTTTTCAGTCAATGGAGGAACTGCATGAAGCTTTGTATGAAGGAGTTTCCAATGAAGCTTATGTCAATGCAGCAAAATATTCGACAAGCGGGGTTTCGCAGGCGCCTCCAAGAAAAATCGATAAATCCAGTGCATCTCGCAATAATAATTTGAAAATAGTCATCATTGCATTGGGCTGCGTACTTCTTTTGCTGATTGGAGCGATGGAATTGCTGTTTTTAATGGGGGATGAGGAATCTTCAGATCAGGGTACTGAGATCGTGACGACAGCAGATACACAGGAAGAAGAGCAGGACAATGAGGAAGAAGTAAAAGCAGAGAAAAAGAAGGCTTCGAAAGAAAAGGAAACGCCTACTCCAACGCCAGTTCCTGCTGTTTATAAAATTGACTGGACTCATGTGCAGAAACTTCTGACAGGAAGAGGCGCAAATTCGACTCATGCGCTTTATGTATATGACTTGCAGCAGAATGCTGGAATGGGAACAGATAACTGCGAACAGCCGTTACCGGCTTCTGCTCTCATAACTGTGCCGATTCTTTATACCACGGCAACGTTGATTGATAATGGAGCACTTAGTATGGATTCAAGGATTCCTTTTGAATATACATATGAGGGCGGCAGGGGAAATCTGACGGCAGCACAGAACGGACAGGCTGTTTCTGTACAGGAAATCCTCCAAAATATGCTTATGTACAGTGATAATAATGCGATTAATACCATGATTAATGCGTTATCTTTAGAGACGATCAACAGTGTCTGCAACAATGCGGGATTTTCCAGTGTAAAGATGGAGAGAAAGATTATTCGGGGATCTTCAAGCCTGAATAACTATATTTCGGCAAAAGATGTAGCTGCTATTGTAAGAGACTTGTATAATAATACATTTCAGGTTATTAATCGGGAGTATATTATCAACAATATGAAAGTAGTGGATCAGGCAGGACGTCTTGGCATTTTCCAGTCAAATGAGCTTTATAATAACGGAATCTATTGCAGCCAGAATGGAATTGTACCTGATTATACGGCAGGGCGTTATACAGAGGTTGGTATTGTTTTTGCAGATGGAAAAGAATATGTAGTGGGCTCTCTGGCGGAGGGCGGATATGCAGATGGTGCGGCTTTGGAGGTTTCTGATGCATGTGTCTACATTCACAGTTGTATAAAGGAAGGCTGATATGTTCGATGTATAAGAAAAAAATAAGGATATGGGTTAGCATCAATATTCTGCTGGCAATGATTGTGGTTGCAGAAATCTGGATTATGGCAGGAACTGATTCGGATGTGCAGGAACAGGCGGCTGTTTCAGAGGAACAGGTACAAAAGGTAAATGAGAAAGAGGAAAAACTCACAGAGACGCCTGTGAGCACACCTGAAGTTACGCAGCCGCCTGAAGAGACGGTTATGCCTGAGGCAACACTTACACCTCCGAAAAAATCATCTGAATCAGAGAATCTTTCGGAAGAAACAGCCGTAGAACTGGGAGAATTAAATACAATTTTGAGTGATCAGATTTCCGGATATAGCGAGACAGTAAGCGTGTATGTGAAAGACCTTTTGGGAGGCGGCACTGTACAGATCATTGGCGGAAGTCAGCAAAAAGCTGCCAGTTTGATTAAGCTGTATGTGATGGCTTCTGTATACGAACAGATTCAAAGAGGAAATCTCACAGAAGATGAGGAAATACAGACGCTTTTGCGAAATATGATTACGGTCAGTGACAATGAATCCACAAACGAACTGGTGCGAAGACTGAGTCCAGATGGGACGAACTGGCAGGAAGGCAGCGAAGTGACGAATGCTTATATCAGTCAAAATGGCTATCAGGATACTTTTATGGGAAGAGATGTGCGGGATTATCGGGAAGTTCCGGCAGAGGGAGAAAACTATACATCTGTTACGGACTGTGGAAGAATCCTGGAGGCTATTTATAGAGGCAATTGTATCAGCCCTGAGTATTCTGCAAAAATGCTGGAACTTTTGAAACAGCAGCAGCGTCGCTGGAAAATCCCACAGGGGGTGGAACAGGCTCTGTATGTAGCTAATAAAACGGGGGAACTTGAAGACTCCCAGCATGATGCGGCAATTATACAGCTCGATTCTGCTCATGCGTATATTTTGTGTGTCATGACCAGCAATGTAACAGATGGTGAGGCTGCGCAGAACGATATCGTATCCATATCAAGAACCGTATACCAGTATTTTTATAACAGATTATAGAAGCATTTTTATAACAGGGAGGGAGTCGTATGTTTTGTCCGAAATGCGGTGCAAAGGGAGAGGAGGGGAAAGAATACTGTAATCAGTGTGGATATCCACTTCCGCAAACTCCTCAGGTAAAGAAAAAAACACCCGTTTTTCTGGTGGTTATGATTGTAATTGAGATTGCAGTGATTGCGCTTGTTGGCGGTGTGATTGTGTCCAGAGTTTTTAAAAGTGAAAAGAAGACAGAGGATACTGTTGATAATGAAAAAGAAGAAAAGTCAGACGAGCCATCACTGGTGCCTGAAGAAACTCAAAAAATAAAAGAACATGTTGTGATTGAGGCGATACTGGCAGATGATAAAAATGCAGCTGCGGATATTGCGGCGTCTCATTGGCGGGTTACGGCAGACAGAGTTGTAAACGCAGGTGCTTCCAGTACAATACACCAGGACAAAGTGCAGAATCCGCCGATTAACATTATGGATGGTGATGAGACTACCAACTGGCAGGAAGGCGTCAATGGATCAGGAATAGGGGAATATGTATATTTTACTTTTGATCAGGAATATAAGGTGGATGCATTGACATTGAAACTTGGAAACTGGAAGGATGCCAGATATTATGCTGGAAATAATCGTCCAAAAAAATTGAAAATTATAACGAATAATGATTCGTGGCTGATTGAATTTCCTGAAGAACGCCGTGAATTTGCTGTGCAGTTTTCTTCACCTGCCGGTATCAAGGATTTCCAGGTTGAGATCGAAGATGTTTATAGAGGTACACAATGGGATGATACGGTAATCAGTGAAATTGGTTTGTGGTGCACTCCATAGATACGGGGCGTACAGTTATTAATATGAAAAAGTGAGGTGGATGAACATGTTTTGTAAAAATTGTGGAAGTCAATTAAAACCGGGAGATATGTTTTGTCCCAGATGCGGTATGCGAGTTGGCGTGCAGGGACAACCGAGACAGCAAAATATGTATTATGAGGAGACGGGCAAAGAAAACAATGGAATACTATATGTTATGATAGGGGTTTTGATTGTTTTGATGATATCGGTAGTTGGTTTTGGCGGATATCATTTGCTAAAATCCAGAAATAACTCTGATGAGGTACAGACAACGGCAGAAGCAGATAAAAAATCTGCGTCTGCTGAGGAGGAAAAGGTTCAGTCTATTCCGACGACTGAGATACCGACTCCGACTGCGACACCGGTACCGACCGCAACTGCAGTTCCGGTGCCGACTGTAATTGCGACACCAGTACCTACAGCAGTACCAACCGCAGCACCGGTACAGACAGGCGGATATTATATTTTTCCGAATAGTTCCAGTTCCTATTTGTCCTATGCTCAGGTGGATGCGCTGAGCCTGTATGAGATGTACCTGGCACGCAATGAAATCTATGCGAAGCATGGACGTATATTTAAGAACTCTGATTTGCAGCAGTATTTTGGAAGCCAGTCATGGTATGTTCCTATGTACTCGCCAGAGACGTTTGACGAAGGCGTATTCAATGCTTATGAGAAGGAAAATATCAAATTAATCAAGAGTGTGGAACAATCGTATGGCTCCCCATACTTATAAAGAGAAAAGTTGACATCGGAGGAACGTGGACATGGCGTTTGCACAGAATTTAGAGAAATGTTTTCATATATTGACGCAGGGACAGACGTATACAGAGGAGGAATTATGCATTAAACTGGAGGATGCTCTTCTTCTGTGTAACAAATTCAGTCTGGTAAACAGAGAGATTGTTATTTTACATAATCCAGATAAGAAAGAGGCAGAGTTTCAGTTGAAAAGAAACTGGAACACCGATTGTCCGGCAGGAACCGTAAAGCGATGTCTGCTTGGTGATATGCTCTATGTGATTTACAGTCCGGGACAGAAGAAGTGCCGCATTTTTTTGATGAAAAATCATCTGAAACGCGGAACAGAGTTTATCAACCGTTTTTATACGGAGGTGGCACGTCTGGATCTTTTGTCTTCGCGCAGTGTATTTACGTTGGAAGGTCAGGAGAATTCCTGTGATTTTCTGAGTAAAGCTGAGGTGCGTTCGATTGCAGATTATGGTATTTTCCATAAAGTAAAGGGATACTATGATATGCAGATTTTTTCAGCAGATCTGTCGACACCGTTACAGGAGTTTGGTGTGGAGCCCCGCCGTGTATTTGTTTTCCGGGGGACGATGGACCAGCATCGTGTCAGTGCTCCAAACTGGATTGAGGATTATGAGGGCTATGGATCGCTTCGCAGCTTTGGAAGAGCCATCGAGGATATGCGCATCGGACAGCCCGTGACGCAGAACTGGAAAGATGAGCTGATTGATCATCTCAGGGGAATGGATGAGATGGAGATTCCGAAGGATTTCTGTGAGATGGAAATAGATTTCCTGCAGGGGGCTTACGAGAAGGAGAGCAGCTTTGATTTCCTGCAGAGCATTGGCTCGATTGTGCTGATCAATGTGGATGAAGAATGAGTAGGACTGGAAAGTAAGGTGATTCGTACAGGATGTCTGTGCGGTCTTATTTTTGCAGCAGTTGTGTGTTATAGCTATGGCGGTTCACCCACACAATGGATACAAAAAATAGGATTGACTTTTTAGGGGCGTTGTAAAATAGATGAGAAATCATCTATGGAGCAGCGCTCCATTTTTTTACCTCAAAACAGAAAAGCAGACTCCGAAAAATCGGATATCCGTGGTATAATACTGTCCATGGAGGTGACTATGTGAGATGCCTAAATTTAAAGATAAGTTCCAATTAACACCTGAACAAAGCTTATTTCTGGCGAAAAAGAAATGTTTTTTATATCACAATGCAATACAGGGAATAAAAATATGATTATAATTTCGGAAAAACTTGTTATATTTCCCGAAATTATATAATATAAAACTTATAGAAGAGTAAATTTCGGGAAATATGAGTAAGGTGGTGATTGTGAATGGAGAAGAAATGGATCAAAGCAAAAGAACTGGCAAAAATGTGGGGACTCTCTTCCAGAAGGGTGAATCAGCTTTGTAAAGCCAATCTTTTGCCAGGGGCATATAAGGACGGAAAATTCTGGATGATTCCATCAGATGTAGAAAAGCCGGAAATTGTACGAAAGAAAAAGACACAATCTGAACAGGCTCAAGAGAACAGCCTCGTTAAGAGACCATGTCCGGTAGGTATCACATCTTATAAAGAAGTGACAGAGGAATGCTACTATGTAGATAAGACGTTACTGATTAAGAATATAATTGATGACCATAGTAAAGTATTTCTTTTTACAAGACCCAGACGGTTTGGAAAGACGCTTATGATGGATATGGTCAGAACATTTTTTGAAAAATCGGATAGGAATACGTCTCAATATTTTGAGGATAAGAAAATCTGGCAGGCTGGAGAGTTGTACCAGAAGTATCAGGGAAAGTATCCTGTTATTTTTCTCTCTTTTAAAGATGCTCATCAGACAAATTGGAACGAGATGTACAAGAGTCTCTGCTTTACGATAAAAGAGGAGTTCTCAAAACATGTAGAATTATTGTCAAGTGAAGCTTTAACGGAATATGATAAAAAATTTTTTGAAAGTATTATGAGCGGAACAGCCGAAAGTACAGAATATCAATTCGCTCTTGGAAAATTATCTTCCATGCTTGCAACACATCATAAAAGCAAAGTTATCATTATTATAGATGAGTATGATACGCCAATTCAGCAGGGTTATCTGTATGACTATTATGATTGTGTTGTGGGATTTATGAGAAATCTTTTTTCAGCAGCATTAAAAGATAATGAGAATCTGGAATTCGGAATTTTGACAGGAATTCTGAGAATTGCAAAAGAGAGTCTATTTAGCGGATTGAACAATCTGGTAGTGAATACGATTCTGGATGAAAAATATTCGGAGTATTTTGGTTTTACACCTCAAGAAATGCAAAAGATGGCTGTATATTATGGAAAATCGGAAAAGATTCAGGAGATCAGGTCTTGGTATGATGGATATTTATTTGGAAAACAGGAAATATATAATCCATGGTCAGTGATGAACTATTTCACGAATGACTGTAAGCCGAAAGCTTTCTGGTCCAGAACAAGTGGAAATGAAATTATCGGTCAGATGATTCGAAATTCTAATGAACAGATTTATGAAAACCTGACACTTTTATTACAGGAAAAAGAAGTTCAGGCAATTGTTGATACGGATATTATTTATCCGGAGATTGATGAAAATTCAGATGCGATTTATAGTTTTTTACTTGTTTCTGGTTATTTGCGAGTGATCGAGGTGATTAGCGAGATCAATGATTTGCCGATTTGTTCATTGGCACTTCCTAATAGAGAAATAAAGAGTGTGTTTCAGAAAGAAATTATGGATCAGAATAATAGGTTGTTTACTGGAACAATTGGCGGAAAAAGCGATTGCCCAGATTCATGAAAAGGCGTATATGGAAGATATGAGGCATCGCGAAATCAAGGAGATTGGACTATTTGGAATTGGCTTTTGCGGGAAGCATGTGGCAGTAAAATATGAAAAAATTATGATCGGAAAAATATCTGGGATTGGAAATTCTACTGAATTATCTGATTTATAATAAAAAGCCAGTTAAAAAACACTTGTATTCCGAGATTAAGATTATATTGAAGGAATGTTTGTAACAAAAAAAGCACGCAAAATATTGCGTGCTTTTTAAATATATGCTATGATAAAGAAAAAATAACCGTAGAAAGACGAGAATAAGAACAGGAGAAGAAAACTATGGCGGTAACTATACAGCAAATCGCAGAGCGTGCAAATGTATCGAGGGGAACGGTAGACAGAGCATTAAACAATCGCGGAAGAATCAATCCGGAAGTAGCGGAACGGATCATGCAGATTGCGGATGAGATGGGCTATGTTCCGAGAGAAAAGAGAAAAAATGCAGCAAAAAAGAAAACAATCAAGATTGGTGTGATCACACAGCTTGCGAAGGCTTCCTTTATGCTGGAGATCAACAGGGGAATTCAGCAGGCCAGAGAAGAACTGAAGGACTGGGGCGTGGAAATCCTTTTGAAGGAAGGTCTTTCTGTGGATGAGGAAGAACAGGCGCGTGCGATTGACGAGCTGGCTGCGCAGGGGATTCAAGGTCTTGCACTGATGCCAGTGGACTGCGACCGTATCCGGGAGAAAATCAACTGGCTGACAGAAGAAAAGAAAATACCGGTTGTCACATTCAACTCCGATATTGTCGGAACAAAGCGTTCCTGTTTTGTCGGAATGGACAACCGCAGAAGTGGAAAGACGGCAGCAGGGCTGATGGGACTTATGACGAGAGGAATCGGAAAGGTTCTGATCATTACAGGATATTTCAGCAACGTGGTAAACAACGCGCGTGTGGATGGTTTTATTGAGGAAGTCAAAAAAGAATATCCAGATCTGGAAATCGCAGGAGTACAGGGCAGTTTCGATGAGACGGCAGAGGTGGAACGCATCATTGAAAATTCTATGATTAACATTCCGGGAATCAATGGAATCTTTGTGGTATCCGGCGGTCAGGCCGGCGTGAAAATGGCTTTTGAAAAACTGGGGCTGGAGAGACGTCCTTATGTGGTGATTTATGACCAGACACCGAAGAATGAAAAAACAATCAAAGAAGGAACGGTCGATTTTCTGATTGATCAGAATGGATTTTTCCAGGGGTATCGCCCGTTGTATATTTTGACAAATATGTTGACGAAACATGTGATGCCGGAGGAGGAATACTTGTTTACAGAGATTAATATCAAGACGAAATACAACCTGTGATGAAGGGGACAGGAATGCGAAAACAGATTATTTGGGGAATTGGTTTTATGCTGTGTATAGCAGCTTTTTGCACTGCATGTGGCAAGAGTCAGAAGACTTCGATTCAGGATCCGTACACAATTGGAGTTGTAACGAAATCCAGTACCAGTGAGTACTGGATGTCTCTATGTGAGGGCGTGAAAGAAGCGGCAGATCAATATAATATGAATGTCATCATCCTTCAGCCAGATTCGGAGACGAACAAAGAAGCGCAGATCAAAATGATGGAAACGCTGGCAAAAAAGAAAGTAGATATGATTGCCGTGTCTCCGGTTGATTCGCACAGTGCATCGGAATATCTTGAAGCTGCACAGGAACATGATATTCCTGTCATTTCCTATGATGATGGGTTTGACAATCGGGAGATTCCTTACATTGGAATTGACAATGAAAAGGCAGGATATGAGCTGATGAAATATCTGGCAGAACAGATGAACCATCAGGGCCAGGTCGGGATTATCTGCGGACATCTCAGTCAGAGATGTCATCGCCTGAGACTGGAGGGAGCCAAGAGATATCTGGCAAACGAACCGGATATGACGCTTGCCTATGTGGAAAGCGGCTACAGCAATCTGCAGTTGAAAGAAGAGGTGATTGACCGGCTCAGACAGGAGCATCCAAATGTAAAGGGTGTGATGGTGACTAGTGCTGCGACAGCGATGGGAGTTGTGGAAGCCGTTGCTGATGAGGACATCAGGATTGTATCGGTAGATGCCCAGACAGATGCTTTGGATGCTCTGAAAGAGGGCAGGATTACAGCACTGACGGCTCAGTCCGGTTATCAGACCGGGTATGAGACGGTTCGCTATATTTCAGAACTGAAAAACGGAAAGACGGAGGAGAAGCAAAAACTTTTAGATGCACAGCTTCTGACACAGGAAAATGTAGAGGCATACATGAAGGAAAAAAATCAAAAGGAGCAACAAAAGTGAACGGAAAGTACATAAGAAGCATAAGGGGAAAAATCCTGGTGTCCATACTTTTTATTACACTGTTGACATCATTGGCGGTCACTTTGATTTTTTACGGGCGTTCTGCCCGGATTATAGAAGAGAACTACATGTTTTCGCTGGAACAGCGCGCAGATCAGCTTGTTGTAGATCTGGATGAGGCGATGGAGCGCGCTTACCACATCAATGTATATGCGTCCTGCGACAGCAGGATAAAAGAAAACATACAGCTTTATCGGAAGAAAGCAAAAGATCAGTATCTGGAAGAAGTATCACAGATTCTGTATGAATACAAAGAACGAAGTGCGGCAAGTTCTTCCCTGTATCTTTTGATACCGGAGAAAAATACGGTTGTTACATCGGAAGATTATCCTTTGTACCGAAAGGAAATTTCAAAGCAGAAAATACAGGAAACTTTGCAGGCGGTGAAAGAAAACGCCAGTCCTATGCTGCTGGAAGATCTGATTTATGACGGAGATATGAATTTTTCCTGTGTGGAAAGTGTCAGAGATGACAGCGGAGAAATTCTGGGATATATGATATCCAACACGGATGACCGGAAGCTGTATTATGATTATATTGCCAGATGGAAGGACGATGCGATTGTGGAGTCGGTGATTTTGGATATGAAAAAACGGGTTATCGCAGGCTCAGAGAGCAGTCATATGGGAGAAAATTATCAACAGGCAAAGCAATATCGGCAATGGATGAAGGGAGGGACTGTAGAGGGAAGTGATAGTCATCACATCTATATTTACTGTCCATCCATATTTTCGCAGGCAGCCTTGTTTACTGTGGTGGATAAATCGGTTGTGCTGAGCGACCTGATGTGGATAAGATGGTTTTTCTTTGGAATTCTGGCTGTGTTCCTTGTGGTTGCGCTGATGCTTGCACTCTATTTGTCACATATGATTTACCGCCCTCTGAAACAGCTGACTTCCACGATGGAGGAGGTTTCGGACGGCAATCTGCAGACAAGGGCGCAGGTGGTATCACGCGATGAGATTGGAGAACTTGCACAGGAATTTAATGGAATGCTGGACAAAATCGAAGACCTGATCTATCGTCTGATTGAAGAAGAGAATAAGAAAAAAGATATGGAACTGGAGGCGTTGCAGTACCAGATTACACCGCATTTTATGTACAATACACTCAATTCCATCAAATTTGCGGCACTTTTGAAGGGCGAGAAGGAGATTGGGCAGGTCATCGGAGATTTTGTGGAACTTTTGCAGGCTGCCATCAGCAAAAAAGGTACATTTTTGACGGTGGCTGAGGAGATGCATATTCTGGAAAATTATATTCGTCTTCAGGAGTTTCGCTATGGCGGAAGTTTTGAGGTGACTTATGAAGTGGACGAGGAGGCACAGGAATGCCTGGTTCCCCGCCTGATTCTCCAACCGCTGGTGGAGAATGCACTGCTGCATGGCATGGATATGAAAGAACATACAGGGAAACTGGACATATGCGCTTTCGTGACGGAAGGGCAGCTTCTGTTAAAGGTGACTGATAATGGGCGTGGAATGAGTCAAGCGCAGATTGAAAAACTTTTGACCGGCAAGGTGAAAAAAGATAAGGGATTTACGGCAGTGGGAATTCCCAATATTCGTGACCGACTGAAATTGTATTATGGAGAGCAGGGCGGAATTACGTATGAGAGCAGCGAAAAAGGAACAACGGCAATGATTTACCTGCCGGCAAAAAAAGGGGAAGAATAGGAATGGAGAAGATAAAAACAGTAATTGCAGATGATGATCATCTCGTGAGAAGTTATTTAAAAATGCTGTCCTCCTGGGAACAGGCAGGTTTTGAAATTGCTGCGGATGTTCGTGATGGTGAGGAGGCTTTTGAGGCACTGGGAAAGACAAAGGCCAGACTTCTGGTGACAGATCTTTCTATGCCTTTGATGGATGGAATCGAGCTGATTCGAAAAATAAGGAAAACCAACACAAATCTCTATATCATTGTGCTGAGCTGTCATGATGAGTTTGAATATGTCAAAGAGGCAATGAAAGAGGGAGCTGATGAGTATATTCTAAAAAATACACTGGATGAAAAAACGTTGTATGATCTTCTTGTAAGCACAAAAAACAAAATAAAAGAAAAGGAGGAGCAGCGTTCCTTCTTTGCAAAGGAGAAGCCGGCAAAACAGGTGGATATTTCCGCAAAATACCGTTTTTTCAATGGTATTCTTGCCGGGACACTCAAGGGCGCAGCACGCGAGGATGCAAGAGTGCACGCCGGAATCCAGGGCACGTATCAGAACAGTGCCGTGATTTCTCTGTTTCTGGAAGAGTGGGAGGAAAAAGAGGAACGCTGGACGTACTTGGAACTGGAGCGATATTGTCAGGATTTTCTTGTCCGTTTGCAGACTGCATTATATGAACTTTTGGAGTCTGACAGCCAGAAGATAGAGACGATCTATCTGGGCAAAGGTGTATTTTGCTGTTTTCTGGATTTGTCTGATATGCGAAAGAGCAGTCAGATGCAGCAGAGACTCACCAGCACAGCGACGTCCTGTTATAAGATTTGTCAGAAAGAGCAGTATGAATATAAAATCGCAGTCAGCAATGTGTGCATTGGAACGGAAGCGATTCGTCAGGCATTTCAGCAGGCAAGAGATATGATGAAATTCAGCTTTTATGATGACCGGGAGATTCTCTATTTTGATGTGGATAAAAAGGCGGGGACACAGCTTCCGACCAGGGCACAGACTCTTCTGAACTGTGTGGATCGTTTTGCTTGGCAAAATGACAAGGCAGGATTTCTAAAAGAGTGCAAAGAAGTCATTCGGGAATTTCAAAAGGAACTGACGGAGAGCCGTCTGGTCGTTCAATGGCTGCACGAGCTGGGGCGAAAAGCAGGCATTACCCGCGAGGGCGGAGAGAGGAAGGTGTGCCATATTCAGCAGTTGGAGGAACTGTTGAAACAGGATGCTAATGAAATGTTTGAAATCAGTCAGGAAGTCATTCCTTCCGATGTAAACAAGGCAGTTCGTATAGCGGCTGAATTTGTGCTCAGACATTACAAAGAGCCCATCGGACTGACGGAAGCTGCTGAGGAAGCGGGTGTGAACTCGGCATACCTCAGCTATCTGTTCCAGAAGGAAATGAAAGTGGGATTTTCTAATTTCCTGCTCAACCGGAGAATGGAATGTGCAAGAGAAATGCTTGAGAAGACCAACCTCAAGGTACGCGAGGTGGCAGAACAGTCCGGATTCAATGATTATCACTATTTCTCCAAGGCATTCAAAAAAATACACAGCGTAAGTCCTGCGGAATACCGCAAACGCACGCAAGTATAGATATTCAAAGGGAATATACTGTCAGAGGTACAGTATGTTCCCTTTTTTTAGTGAATTTCTATAACTCAATCTAAAAATAAGACACAAAAATAAGAATACAAAAGAATATGCCCCTAAAGAAAAGACCATATAATCTAAAAATTGTACGGATTTTAGAACAAAACAGTTCTTGTTATTATATAGTCACAAAGAAAACATGCGTGATGAAAAAAAGAAAGATGGAAAAAAGGAGAAGAAATATGTTAAACAAAGAAAAAGTAAAGCTTGGAATTGCGCCAATCGCGTGGACAAATGACGACATGCCGGACCTTGGTAAAGAAAACACCTTTGAGCAGTGTATCAGCGAGATGGCACTGGCCGGATTTACAGGATCTGAGGTTGGAAACAAATACCCGAAGGATCCGGAAGTTTTGAAAAAGGCATTGGAGCTTCGCGGAATGGAAATCTGCAATCAGTGGTTTTCTTCCTTCCTGATTACAAAGCCTTTTGAGGAAGTGGAAAAAGACTTTCGCGCACAGTTGGAATTTCTGAAAGCGATGGGGGCAAAGGTAATCGGAGCTTCCGAGCAGAGCCACAGCGTTCAGGGACAGGAAAATACACCGGTATTTGGCCATAAATATGTGATGAATGACCAGGAATGGGATGTTTTCTGTGATGGCATGAACCGTCTTGGAAAGATTGCCAAAGAGGAATATGGAATCGCTCTTACCTTCCATCATCATATGGGAACGGTTGTACAGGATCCCGATGAAGTGGAGCGAATGATGGCAAATACCGATCCGGAATATGTCAGCCTGTTATTTGATACCGGACATTTTACATACTGCGGTGCAGACCCGCTGGAAATGGTGACAAAATATGTCAGCAGAATCAAGCATGTACACCTCAAAGACATCCGTCCGGAAGTCGTAGAAAAAGTAAAAAAAGAAAACTTAAGCTTCCTGCAGGGCGTGCGAATGGGAACATTCACCGTACCAGGAGACGGATGCATTGATTTCGAGCCGATTTTCAAGGTGCTGGAAGAAAACAATTACGAAGGATATATGCTGGTGGAGGCAGAGCAGGACCCGGCAAAGGCAAATCCGCTGGAATATGCAATCAAAGCAAGAAAATTCATTGCTGAAAAAACAGGATTATAAAAAATAAAAAAGAAAAGGAAAAAGGAGATTAAAAAATTATGGTTAACGTAGGAATTATCGGAGCAGGAAGAATCGGAAGAGTACATGTAGAGAGCATTTGCACACAGGTACCAAACGCAAAAGTAAAATTACTGGCAGACCCGTTTATGACAGAAGAGACATCCGCATGGGCAAAAGGCATGGGTGTTGAGGCAACGACAAAGGATTATAAGGAAATTCTGGCAGATCCGGAAATTGATGCAGTTTTGATCTGTTCTTCCACAGATACACATTCTCCAATCTCAGTAGAGGCAATCAAGGCAGGAAAGCACGTATTCTGTGAGAAGCCAATCGACCATGACGTTGCAAAAATTCAGGAAGTGATTGATGCATTAAAGGACAGCAATGTGAAATATCAGGTAGGTTTTAACCGCCGTTTTGACCACAACTTTGAGGCAGTTCAGAGCGCAGTGGCAGCAGGCAAAGTTGGCGATGTGCATGTCATCAAAGTAACATCCAGAGATCCGGAGCCGCCATGCGCAGAGTATGTAAAAGTATCCGGCGGTATGTTCCTGGATATGACCATTCATGATTTTGATATGGTTCGTTTCCTGGCCGGATGCAACGCTGAGGAAGTTTATGTAGAGGCAGCTGTTCTGGTTGACCCGGCAATCGGTGAGGCAGGAGACGTAGACACTGCTGTCATTACACTCAAGATGGAAAACGGTGCCATTGCTGTCATCGACAACTCCAGAAAAGCAGTTTACGGATATGACCAGAGAGCAGAAGTGTTTGGATCTAAGGGAATGGTAGCTACAGCAAATGATTCTGCTTCCACAGCAGTCATCAGCAATGAAAACGGAGTGACAGGAGAGAAACCTCTGTACTTCTTCCTGGAACGCTACATGGCTGCTTACGCAAAAGAAATTAAATGCTTCATCAAGGCAATCGAAGAAGACACAGACACACCACTCGGTGTTATGGACGGACTTCAGCCTGTGCTGATGGGACTGGCTGCAAAGAAATCTCTGGAGGAGCACCGTCCGGTAAAAATTTCTGAGATTACGATGTAAATAAAAAAAGAATAGACGCAGAAGAAGTGATGCGAGATAGCCCGTGAGCTGTGTCTGGCAGTTCACGGGATTTTTGTACCCTTTTTTAGAGAAAAAACAGGAGGAGAAGAAAAAAATGGAAGGAAAAAAACTGACTTGGGGCACGCGAGTTGCCTATGCAGGCGGTGATGTTGCCTGTAATATCGTGTTTGGTATGATCGGCACACTGTTGACACTGTTTTATACCGATTATGTAGGAATTAACCCAGCTACCGTAGGTATGGTAATGCTGATTTCCCGATTGTTTGACGGTGTATCCGACATGATTATGGGAGTTATCGTAGAAAACACAAATTCAAAATGGGGAAAATCAAGACCATGGATTCTCTGGATGAGTGTTCCTTATGCACTTTCCGCAGTATTGCTGTTTACCGTACCGCGTACACCTGGCATGGTACAGGCGATTTACTTATTTGTAACTTATAACTTCTGTACAACCGTTTGCTACACCGCATTGAATCTTCCTTACGGAAGCCTCTCTGCTATGATGACACGTGTGTCGGCAGAGCGCGATATGCTGAGTGTTGTACGAATGGGATTATCTCCTCTGGGAAGAATTCTGGCAGTAACCTTTACACTTCCGCTGGTAAAATTGTTTGGCGCGACACAGGGCGCATGGATCAAAACCATGGCAATCTGGGCTGTTCTTGCTTTAATTCTGCTTCTGATCTGCTTTGCAAAATGTGAAGAGACTGTTGTGATCGAGGCAAAACAGAAAGCAGAGAAGGTGCCGCTCGCAAAAGCTTTCAAGGCGTTGGTAACAAATCAGTATTTTTGGGCTGTTCTGGTACTCTGGATGCTGCAGAGCGTTTCATTCGGAATTTCCGGAACGATTCTTCCTTACTACTGCAAATATATTTTCCACAATGACACCTGGATGTACAGTGCACTGTATCTGACAGAGACACTCGTACTGGTTGGATGCATTTTCCTGTGTGCACCATTGATCCGTAAGTTCGGAAAAAGAAATGTTGCACTGGCAGGCGGATTTATCGCACTGGCAGGACAGCTTCTGTTCTTTTTGAATCCGACAAGCTTTGTATGGATGGTGATGAGCTGTGTGGCGCGTGCAGTCGGACTTGCACCATTGAATGCAGCCGTATTCGGAATGATCGGAGACGTTGTGGAATTTGGACAGTGGAAAACACACATCCGTCAGGAAAGCCTGATTTTTGCAGGTGGTTCTATCGGAACAAAGGTTGGTTCCGGTGTGGCATCCGCAGCCATGACAGGACTTCTTTCTCTGGCAGGTTACATCAGCTCTTCCACAGGAACTGTTACACAGCCGCAGCAGGCACTTGATATGATTATCAATATCTACAAAGGCGGTCCGCTGATCGTGGCAGTTCTCGCAGTTGTGACACTTTCTCTCTATAAGCTGGATAAAAAATATCCTGCAATCATGGATGAACTGGCACAGCGCGAGGCACGTGGAGAATTATAAAAAATAAAAACAGAAGGAATCACTGCTTTTTTCGGTGCTTCCTTCTGTTTTTGTGATGTATCAGCATTTTGTGGGAAAGTTTATTGATTTTATAACGTTATTCCGTTACAATTATCGCAGAGGTGATTTATGTCAACTACCCATCACCTAAAGGTAATGGGCTTGTAACTGCCCAGTCGTAATAACGGATTGCTCCTCCGACCTTTAACTCTGATAGATATTGCTATCTAAAGTGGCGTTACATCACAGGGTGATTGACAACACCCTTTACAGCCAAGGTTTACTCGACTGTAACTGTATCAGGTACTTGACTTCCCTTGCCATACAGTAAAATTCGATATTACGCTTAAGATTTTAAATTGCATACGGTTTGATGCAAAAACCTCATATCTTAACTTTTCAAAGTACATAAGAGTGCCTTCAGAGCAGTTGCTCCCAACGGTTTTCTCTGTGTATATATTGTAACAAAAAATGTTATTTTTTACAAGAATTTACAAGGCTCCTCCCACCGCCTGAAGGCAGTGGGAGGAGCCTCTGTGAATTTATAGCCACTAACCTTGGCTTTCGATGTACTTTTAAGCAGTATTTACGTCTGTTGTGACGATTGTATCTATGATCCATA
>JAUNPJ010000050.1 GCA_030536755.1 Eubacteriales bacterium
CCCAGGCATTTGGAGAAATTTTCGCAGATTTTTCGAGCATAGCGATTGCTCGCGACGCACTGTTTGAGCACTGTGTGCGAGTTTGCGTCAAGAGCAATCCATAAGCGGCGCAGAAAAAGCAAGAAAATCGACATGCCTGTGTGGTGGTATCCCTCCCGGACGAGTGGCGGCCATGCAGAAACCTCCGGAAGAAAGCGACCAAAACTTTGCCGTTTGAAAGTGTTTCGTTGACTGGGAAAGCGGTGCACATACGATTATACACATAAAAACAGCCCGAAGGATTTGAAAATCCCCGGGCCATTCGTAAATCAAGAAATTACAGGCTTGCTTCCAGTTTCTCGATCATTTCGTCAATATGCTCTTTTTCGATTACCAGCGGCGGAACAAGACGAAGCACATCTTTTCCGGCTGAAATCACCAGAAGTCCATTGGCAAGTGCCTTGTTTACCACTTCTCCGACCGGTCTTCCTGTCACAACAAGCCCCTGCATGAAGCCTTTTCCACGGCGTGCTGCAAAACAATCATGCTTTTCCACAAGCGCATCCAGCTTCTGCTCGAGATAAGGAGTCAGTTCACGTACATGCTCCACAATGTTATCTTTTTCAAAAATATCAAATACCTTGCTGACAGCAGCACATACGAATGGATTTCCGCCATACGTTGTTCCATGGTCACCAGGCTCCAGAGACGCATTTGCCAGCTTCTCATTGAGTACAAACGCTCCTACCGGCACACCGCTGCCCAGTGCCTTGGCACAGGTCATGATATCCGGCTGTACGCCATATGCCTGCCATGCAAAATAATGGCCGCTTCTTCCCATACCACACTGAATCTCATCGAGAATCAGCACGATATCCTTCTCATCGCAGAGCGCGCGCACTCCCTTGATGAATTCCGGATCCGCCGGATAAATACCGCCTTCACCCTGTACCGTCTCCATAATGATCGCACAGGTTTTGTCGGTTACCTGAGCCTTTACGCTGTCCAGATCGTTATAATCCGCGAATTTCACGCCGCCCATCAGAGGCTCAAACGGCTCACGGTAATGCGCCGTTCCTGTGACAGACAGTGCACCCACACTTCTTCCGTGGAAGGAATGGTTCATGGCAATGATCTCAAAACCGGCATGTCCGGCTTTCTTATAAGCATACTTTTTGGCCGCTTTTAACGCGCCCTCAATGGCCTCTGTACCACTGTTGGTAAAAAATACCTTGCTCATGCCGCTCGCCTTCAGAACCTTCTCTCCGGCTTCTGTCATCGGATTGTTATAATAGAGATTTGATACATGTGTCAGTTTGTCAATCTGATCTTTTAACGCCTGTTTGTACTCGTCATTGCTGTATCCAAGCGCGCACACGGCAATACCTGCTGCAAAATCAAGATACTTGCCGCCGTCGACGTCGTATAAGTAAACACCCTCACCTTTTTCCAGAACGACCGGAAAACGGTTGTAGGTATGTAAAATACTTTCTTCTGATTTTTGAATATCATTCGTTGTCTTCATGATAATACCTTTCCTCATCTTCCCTTAAAATAGCAGTACCAATACCTTTGTTGGTGAAAATCTCCAGAAGGAGACTGTGCGGAATACGTCCGTCCAGGATATGCACCCTGTTTACGCCCTGCTCAATCGCCTCGATGCAGTTGTTCAGCTTCGGAATCATGCCTCCGCCAACATAGCCTTCCGTGATCAGTGCTCTCGCCTCACCGACACGAAGCTCAGAAATCAATGTAGCCGGATCTTTTGGATCCTTATACACGCCCTCAATGTCAGTCAAAAATGCCAGTTTTTCGGCATTGACTGCCTCTGCAATCTTGCATGCCGCATCGTCTGCATTGATATTATAGGTCTGGAACTCATCATCCAGACCTACCGGGCACACAATCGGCAGGAAATCCTTCTCAAGCAGGTCATACAAGATCTTGGGATTTACTTCTTTGATATCTCCAACAAAACCAATATCTTCTCCATTGGAATATTTTTTGTCAACCTTCAGAAGTCCGCCGTCTTTACCGCTGATTCCTACTGCTTTTACGCCAAGAGACTGCACAAATGTTACGAGTTCTTTGTTTACCTTTCCAAGAACCATCTCTGCTACTTCCATCGTCTCGGCATCTGTCACGCGAAGACCGTTGATAAAACGCGGCTCCATGCCGACTTTGCCTACCCAGCGGCTGATTTCCTTGCCGCCTCCATGTACAATGATCGGCTTAAAACCAACCAGTTTCAAAAGAACAACGTCTTTGATGACATTTTCCTTCAGTTCCTGGTCTACCATCGCGCTTCCGCCGTATTTTACCACTACAATTTTTCTGTTAAATCTCTGAATATAAGGAAGTGCCTCAATCAGTACCTCTGCTTTTTCCAGATATTTCTGATTTACCATCTCTCTTTTCCTCCTGTTTTTTATGAACGATAATCTGCATTGATGTTCACATATTCATGAGTCAGGTCACAGCCCCATGCAGTTGCCTCAAAATTGCCCATCTTCACATCTGCAATCGCTGTTACTTCCGGCTCAGCCAGAATTTTTGTCGCTTCCTCTTCGCTGTAACCGGTGTCCACACCATTCTCAATAATTTTCAGTTTGCCGACTGCACTCTCAAAATACAGATCGACTTTCTCCGGATCAAACTGTGCTCCGGAATATCCCATTGCACAAAGGATACGACCCCAGTTCGCATCATGTCCGTAAATAGCCGCTTTCGTCAGAGTGGAAGTAACGACAGATTTCGCCAGTGTCACGGCCTGCTCCTTGCTCTCGGCTCCGACAACCTTGACCTCAAACAATGCGGTACATCCCTCACCGTCCCCGGCGATTTTCTTTGCCAGACAGGTGTTGATATAATTAAGTGCCTCACAGAATGCTTTATAATCGTCATTTTCTTCTGTGATCTCTGCATTTCCTGCCATACCGTTTGCCAGCAGCAGTACGGTATCATTTGTGGAAGTATCTCCGTCTACGGAAACCATGTTGAAGGTATCCTGAATGCTCGCGCTCAATGCTTTCTGCAGTAATTCTTTGGAGATTGCTGCATCTGTCATCACAAAACCAAGCATCGTGCACATATTCGGATGAATCATACCGGAGCCCTTGCACATACCGCCGATGGTCACAGTCTTGCCGCCGATTTCCAGAGAAACAGCCACTTCTTTTTTCTTTGTATCTGTCGTCATAATCGCCTGTGCCGCCTGTGTTCCTGCCTCAAGCGTATCCTTTAACTGAGGTGCCATCACAGCGACACCTGCTGCCATTTTCTCCATCGGAAGCTGGCGTCCGATGACACCGGTAGAAGCCACTAAAACAGCTTCTTCAGAGATATTTAAAGCCTTTGCCGCAGCTTTTGCAGTTTCTGAACAATATCCAAAGCCTTCTGCTCCGGTACATGCATTTGCAATTCCGCTGTTGCACACAACTGCCTGTGCAGTCGGTTTGTTGTACACAATATCCTGATCCCATTTGACAGGAGCTGCCTTTACGACATTTGTCGTAAACGTTCCTGCTGCCACACAAGGCGTCTGGCTGTACACCAGAGCCATATCTGTCACTCCCTGTTTTTTGATTCCTGCTGCTGTGGAAGCTGCGAAAAATCCCTTTGGTGCGGTTACTCCGCCCTCAATTACCTGATAACTCATTCCATTCACCTCTGTCATTTGTATTAGAAAATCATTGGCAAGGTCAGCAGTCCTTCTGTCTCCTCCAGTCCAAACATCAGATTCATATTCTGAATGGCTTGTCCGGCTGCACCTTTTACCATATTGTCCATAGCACCCATAATGATCACACGATTCGTACGCGGATCCAGTTTAAAGTTTACATCCACATAATTGCTGCCTTTTACCCATCTCGTCTCCGGACATACATCCTTATCGAGAACGCGTACAAATTTTTCATCTGCATAATATTTGTCGTAAGCAGCTTTTACTTCTTCATAAGTCACTTCTTTTGCAAGAGAAGCATAAGCGGTCACCAGAATGCCGCGCTCCATCGGCACAAGATGCGGTGTAAAGTTGATGGTTACTTCTTTTCCTGCTGCGTAGCTTAACTGATCCTCAATCTCCGGTGTGTGTCGGTGGCTTGCTACGCCATAAGCCTTAATGCTTTCGTTTACCTCACAGAAAAGATTGGCAACCTTTGCGCCCCTTCCTGCTCCTGTTGTACCGGATTTTGCGTCAATGATCAATGTATTCGGATCAATCATTCCTTCCTTTACCAGCGGATAAATGGATAACGTGGAGCAGGTCGGATAACATCCCGGATTGGCGATCAGTCTTGCTCCCTTGATCTGCTCGCGGTTGATCTCACAAAGTCCATAGACAGCTTCCTCCTCAAACTGAGGTGCCTTATGTTCAATGCCATACCATTTCTCATATTTCTTGATATCCTTAATGCGAAAGTCAGCACTCAGGTCGATGACTTTTGCTTTGGATAAAATTTCTTCATTAATCAAAGAAGCACAAAGCCCCTGCGGTGTCGCTGTAAAAATCACATCCACCTGCTCTGCCATTTTGTCCATATTGTCATCCATACATTTTGCATCCACAATCTCAAATGTATTGTGATATACATCTGCATATCTCTGATCGACATAGCTCCTGGAGCCATACCACACTACTTCTGCATCCTTATGTCCCATCAAGAGACGTACCAGCTCTGCGCCTGCATAGCCGGTTGCTCCGATAATTCCAACCTTAATCATACGTTCATCTCCTCTATTTTCCTGTTAATCTAAATACTTCCTTTTGAAACACACTCTATAATATAGTAATCTTTTCATTTCGTAAAGACCTTTTTCCATTTTTAAACACGCATAATTATACATCTATAATGTATATTATGCAAGTATTTTTTATTTTTTCCTGTTTTTTTCATTTTCCTATTGCATATTTATAAAAAATGTTGTATAGTAACACCTGTCAAAACAAAAATAACACTTTTCAAACAGAGTAAAAGGTTATAAACTATAAATATTATGATTTAGTTTAACGAGGAGGATATAGAAATGGCAAAGGAAAAAGTTGTTTTAGCATATTCAGGAGGTCTTGATACCACAGCATTGATTCCGTGGTTAAAAGAAAATTTCAATTATGATGTTGTCTGCTGCTGCATCAACTGCGGACAGGGAAATGAGCTGGACGGACTGGAGGAACGGGCAAAATTATCCGGTGCTTCCAAATTATATATTGAAGATATCATCGATGAGTTCTGCGAAGATTTCATTATGCCTTGTGTAAAAGCAGGAGCTGTATATGAGCACAAATATCTGCTTGGTACTTCCATGGCGCGTCCTGGAATCGCAAAAAAATTAGTAGAAATTGCACGCAAAGAAAATGCAGTTGCAATTTGTCACGGTGCTACCGGTAAAGGTAACGACCAGATTCGTTTTGAGCTTGGCATCAAAGCGCTTGCTCCTGATATCAAGATCATTGCTCCATGGAGAATGACAGATATCTGGACCATGCAGTCCCGCGAGGATGAAATCGCATACTGCCAGGCACACGGCATCAATCTTCCATTTGACGCTGCTCACAGCTACAGCCGTGACCGTAACTTATGGCACATCAGCCATGAAGGTCTGGAGCTTGAGAACCCGGCAAACGAGCCAAACTACGACGATCTGTTAGTTCTCGGTGTGACACCTGAGAAAGCGCCGGATGAAGGCGAATATGTCACCATGACTTTCGAGCAGGGTACACCGGTCAGCTTAAACGGCAAAGAAATGAAAGTTTCCGAGATCATCACAGAACTGAACAAACTTGGCGGAAAACATGGTATCGGTATCGTTGATATCGTAGAAAACCGTGTCGTTGGTATGAAATCCCGTGGTGTGTATGAGACACCGGGCGGAACAATCTTGATGGAGGCTCATGACCAGCTGGAAGAGCTGATCCTTGACCGTGAGACACTGGAGACAAAGAAAAAACTCGGCAGCCAGTTTGCGCAGGTTGTATACGAAGGAAAATGGTTCACACCACTTCGCGAGGCAATCCAGGCATTCGTAGAGTCCACACAGCAGTATGTAACGGGTGAAGTAAAATTCAAACTGTACAAAGGCAACATCATCAAAGCCGGTACCACTTCTCCATACAGCCTGTACAGCGAGTCCCTTGCATCCTTCACAACTGGTGACCTGTATGACCACCACGATGCAGACGGATTTATCACTCTGTTCGGTCTGCCGCTAAAAGTTCGCGCTATGAAAATGCAGGAAGTAAAGAAAAACAATCAGTAATCCAATAGAAAAACAGCCGCCTGATCACATTGACCAGATGGCTGTTTTTTCTTATGATTTTCTTCGAAATTCTGCAAACACACGCCCCACAGCAAAAAGAACCGCGCCGGCAAAAATAAAGAAATCCGACAGATTGAATACCGTATTTCTGAGTTTTTTATTGTTCACTCCAAAGCTAAAGTAGTCCGTGACATACCCTTTGGTGACTCTGTCGTAGTAGTTACTGAGACCGCCGCCCGTCGCCAGAGCAAGTCCCAGTTTCACAAGTGCGGCCGCACCGGAAAACAGCGCCTTCAAAAATTCCCATACCACACAGACCAGTACCACACCGGAAATCTTCACACCAAGCTGCGGATTCTTTTTAAAAATACCAAATCCGCCCTCGCTGTTATGATAATTGCGAAGAACCAGCTTTCCGCTAAAATATTCATCCTTCGTCCCCTGAAGGCGGTGACTGTCCGTATAATTTTTCAGATTATATTCCAGAACAAAAATGCCCAGAACGATTGCCAGATACAGCATAAGACTTACTCCTCCTGGTTGTCTTCGTCTTCCTCCTCAGTCACAGCATCGTTTATAATACTCTCTGCCTCTGCTGCTTCGGCCTCTTTCCGGATATCTTCTGTCTCTTCGGGAGCGGATGTCGGATTTACGACTGTCTCCATTTCTCTGTCAATCGGTGCTCCGCACTGCATGCAAAAAGCTGCATCCTCCGGAACGCTTGCACCACAGGCAGCACAGATGGTCTCACCATTCATCTTCGCCATTGTTTCCCGATGTGCAGCGATTGCTATTTTTCTCTGCGTGATATCCTCACACACCTCTGCCATCGTCTCATCCAGAGGTTCTCCGTCTACGTACCGCTTGTAAAGCATTTTTCCAAGATCTGTAAAATCTTTCTCAATCAGTTTTTGCTCCGACAGAATTTTTGCACGAATCTTCTGTGTCTCTACAAAAGAATCTGCCCTGTTTCCAATGTCCTTGGCTGCTTTCGAAATCGTTGCGCCAAAATCTGTAAAAAAATCTCCTGCCATAGTAAAACCCTCCTTCATAAAAATATCACTTACTTAGTTTTGTGCAGATTCCAGAAGCAAAGGCTCCTGTCCCCGCAGCAAAATTTTTGGTCCTCCTGTGTTTTCTATGTATTCACGGGTGATGATCACCTCGCCAATACTGTCATCTTTCGGAATCTCATACATGATATCCAGCATATACTGCTCCAGAATCGCGCGAAGAGCTCTGGCTCCAGTCTTTTTCTCCATTGCTTTCTCCGCAATAGCCTCCAGTGCGCCGTCCTCAAACTCCAGCTTCACTTCATCGAGTGCCAGAAGCTTCTGGTACTGCTTCAAAATTGCATTTTTCGGCTCCTTCAGAATCTTCACCAACATCTCTTTTGTCAGCCCGCTTAAAGTAAAGATAATCGGCAGACGTCCCAGGAATTCCGGAATCATGCCAAATGCTCTCAGATCCTCCACACATACCTTCTCCAGAAGAGTCGGATCATTGTCGTATTTATCCTTCAGATCTGCCCGAAAGCCCATCGAAGACTGTTTGTTCAGGCGTTCTTTGATAATCTCTTCCAACCCCGGAAAAGCTCCGCCGCAGATAAATAAAATATTTCTGGTGTTTACCGTCACCAATGGCACCATGGCATTTTTGCTGTTGGCACCGACTGGAACCTCAACCTCGCTTCCCTCCAGAAGTTTCAGAAGTCCCTGCTGTACCGATTCCCCGCTTACATCCCTCTGATTGGTATTTTTCTTTTTGGCCAGTTTGTCAATCTCATCGATAAAAATAATTCCCTGCTCTGCGCGCTCCACATCGTTATCTGCTGCTGCCAGAAGCTTGGAAACAACACTCTCGATATCATCGCCGATGTATCCGGCCTCCGTCAGAGACGTCGCATCTGCGATTGCCAGAGGCACATCCAGAAGACGTGCCAGAGTCTTCACCAGATACGTCTTTCCGCATCCGGTTGGTCCGATCATGAGCATGTTGGATTTCTCGATTTCAATTTCATCCATCGTACCGGTAGCCACACGCTTATAATGGTTGTAAACGCCAACTGACATCACTTTCTTTGCGTATTCCTGACCAATCACATACTCATCCAGGTTTGCCTTAATCTTATGCGGAGCCGGAATGGACTTGATATCCAATTTCTTTACTGGCTCCTTCTCGTCTTTCTTCGACTTCGCCTTTGATTTTGGTTTAATCTTCTGATTTGGGATTCGATCCTGAAGACTGCTCAGATCAATCATGGAGATGTTGGGCATATTCTGCATGAAATCATTGTAATTAATGTTGATATTGTTCATGCTGTCAAAACTTTTCTGCATACAGTCGGCACAGATATAAATATTGCTCGGCAGACTGATCATTTTTCCTGCTTTGCTCTCCGGACGTCGGCATAGGAAGCAGATCTTCTCATATTCATCTGTCTGGTCTTTCTTTGTATCTTCTACCTCTCCTGTTTCCACATCATCCGATGTGGTTGTTATCTTATCGTTCTCATCTATCATAAAACATCCTCACTTTCTGCGTGTTATAGATAAATTATAGCACAATACTCCGATTTGACAAATGAAGTTTTTCTAAAAAAAGAGACGTCTGCATTTTCTGCACAACGTCTCCTGAATTTTTTATTTCTGTTTTTTACAATTCATTTGTCTCATGGGAATCATTTCCATAGTGATTTCCATAATAGTCGTCATAGTCATCATAGTCATCGTAATCATCATCGTCATCAAAACGGAATTCATACCCGTAACGTCCCAGTTCATTTTCCAGCTCATCCTGCACGTTCACACGTCCCGTACTGATCAGCATAAATGTAGCAACAATGATTACAATGCCTAACGCAAGACCTGCTATAGAGGTTCCCATTCCAATCTTTGCCTGGCTTTCCATCGGCTGTCCTTTCCTGGAAAGGATTGCAAAAATGATTCCCAATGCTCCTGCTGCAATCCCTCCGATGCCGGAGCAGCATGCAAGCAGCAGAGAAAGAATTCCCATTACCAGAGAAGCCACTGCAAATCCGCTCACCTGCTTATAATACTGCGGTACACTTCCATTTGTTCCATAGTAATTCTGGTTGTATCCATTGTTTTGATAATCATGCTGTTGATGATTCTGCTGATAACCATACTGATAACCCTGATCTGTCTCCTTGTTTTCCTGATAGCCATACTGATAACTTTGGTTTGTTTCTTGATTTTCCTGATTATCATAATCTGAATTTCTGTTGTTATCCTCTTCCATCAAAAGTTCCCTCCTTAGTTAATCCCCTTCATCGTGAGTGCAATTCTTTTCTTCTGCTGATCGACACTTAAGACTTTCACTTCTACGATATCACCAACACTGACTACATCCAGTGGATGTTTCACGAATTTTTTATCCGAAAGCTGCGAAATATGCACAAGGCCGTCCTGATGAACACCGATATCCACAAATGCGCCAAAATCAATCACATTTCGCACCGTTCCCTTGAGAATCATACCTTCTTTTAAATCTTTCATATCGAGAACATCGGTACGAAGCACTGGTTTTGGCATCTCATCACGCGGATCTCTCGCAGGTTTTTCCAGTTCTTTTATAATATCCTGCAGTGTCAGCTCTCCGATTTCCAGTTCTTCGGCAAGTTTTTTATAATCTTTCACCTCTTTGGAAATGCCGGACAGCTTCTTGTTGGCAATGTCCTGTGCGCTGTGCCCAAGCTTCTCCAGAAGCTTCGTGGCTGCCTCATAGCTCTCCGGATGAACACTGGTGGCATCCAGTGGATTCTTTCCTCCTGTAATCCGCATAAAGCCCGCACACTGTTCAAATGCTTTTGGTCCCAGCTTCGGCACTTTCAGAAGTTCTCTTCTGCTCTGAAAGCTTCCGTTTTCTTCACGATAAGTCACAATATTTTTGGCAATTGTCTTGCTGATTCCGGAAATATATTCCAACAAGGATGCGGAGGCTGTATTTAAATCCACACCAACTTTATTTACACAATCTTCTACCACACCAGTCAGAGCTTCTCCGAGTTTTTTCTGGTTCATATCATGCTGATACTGGCCGACACCGATCGATTTCGGATCAATTTTTACCAGTTCCGCCAGCGGATCCTGAAGCCGTCTGGCAATCGATGCCGCACTTCGCTGTCCCACATCAAAATTTGGAAACTCTTCCGTTGCCAGCTTGCTGGCAGAATATACAGAAGCTCCAGCCTCATTGGTGATCACATACTGCACATGCTCCGGAATCTCTTTCAGAAGTTCCACAATAATCTGCTCCGATTCTCTTGATGCCGTTCCATTTCCAACGGAAAACAGAGTGATGTTGTATTTTTTGATCAATTTTTTCAAGGTATCTTTCGCCGCCTTGATCTTCGCCTCTGTCGTCGGTGCAGTCGGATAAATCACACAGGTATCGAGTACTTTTCCTGTCTCGTCCACGACTGCCAGCTTACATCCTGTTCGGAAAGCCGGATCCCATCCGAGTACCACCTGACCGGTGATCGGCGGCTGCATCAAAAGCTGCTCCAGATTCTTTCCAAAGACTTTAATCGCACCGTCCTCGGCTTTCTCTGTCAGGTCACTGCGAATTTCTCTCTCAATGGCAGGCGCAATCAGGCGGTGATAACTGTCATCCACAACTTCCTTTAGCACAGTCTCTGTTGTCGGATTCTTGCGTGTAATGACCTTTTTCTCCAAATAACGGAGAATATCCTCCTCCGGAGCTGCAATCTTTACAGTCAGAATCTTCTCTTTCTCTCCACGATTCAGTGCCAGCACACGATGTCCGGCAATTTTGGCGATTGCCTCCTCAAATTCATAATACATTTCATAAACGGACTGTGCCTCTTTATCTTTGGCAGAAGATACAATCTTTCCTTTTTTCACCGTCAAGTCGCGAATATAAATACGGTAATCTGCTTCATCGGAAATATATTCCGCGATAATATCTTTCGCTCCCGCAATGGCATCCGCAGCAGTATGCACCTCTTTCTCAGGATTGACAAAAGCCTGTGCCTCTTCTTCCAGAGTCTTCTTTGTCACCTGCAGCATCATCACATTTGCCAGCGGCTCCAACCCCTTTTCTTTCGCAATCGTGGCTCTCGTACGTCTCTTTGGACGATACGGACGGTATAAATCTTCCACAACCACCAGTGTCTGGGCAGCCTCAATCTGTGCTTTCAGTTCCGGCGTCAGCTTGCCCTGGTCCTCAATGCTGGACAATACCTGCGCTTTTTTGTCCTCCAGATTGCGAAGATACGTCAGACGCTCGTGCAGCTGTCTGAGCTGTTCATCATTGAGAGAACCCGTCGCTTCCTTTCGATATCTGGAAATAAAGGGAATCGTATTTCCCTCGTCAATCAATTTTACGGCAGCCTCTACCTGCCATTTTTTCACTTGAAGTTCCTGTGTCAATACTTGAATAATATCCATAATTTTTCTATCAGCCCTCCGCATTGCAGGCATCTGACTGCCATGTTTCGCCTAACGGTACGGTTGCATCCTCCTTCTTCTGATCAAATTCTCCCATGATTTCCCGGTAGAATTCAATTTCTGTCATCTGCATATAAGGCATAATCCAGACAAATCCTACATATAAAGTCAAAACACCTAAAATCATCAATCCAAGAAAACTTAACTGCATATAAATGTATCGTCCGTAATTGCCCTTCATCAGTTTCATACTTTTTTGCAGTGCCTGTGCCGCTTCCATTTCCACATCATCGATCAGCAGATAATAACTGAGTGTGATCGGCATGGTCAGAAGCTGTGCGACCACGATTCCTGCAAACATTACCAGCGAAACCAGCAGACTCTGTTCTGCTACCTGCAGCAGATTTGCGTTAAGATCCATACGATAATTCATAATGGTAGACGGAAGCATCAAAAGATACTGCACCACAGTCACAATCAGACTTACCACAATGATTCTGTCTGGATGATGATAAAACAGATACACAACATCCTGCAGTGATGTTTTCTTGCCTCTGCTTACATTCAAAAACATGTAGTAGACACCGGCAGAAAATACAGACATAATTACAGAAATAATAAGCGAAAAAATCTGGCTCATAACCAGATTGAACATACTGTTTCCCTGAAACAGCATGACTGACATAGCACCGCCAATACCAGACAGAAAACTAATCAGCACCAGCGCCCCAGCCAGAAGAGAATAATACCCATCCAGAGATTTCCTGGCCAGTGCCTTCAATTCTGATATTTTTCTTTTCATAATAATGAACCTCTTTTCTTATGTTCTGAACTCGATTATATCATATTTCTATGTTAAAATGAATGGAAATAATGTGAACTCTGAGGTGCTTTTCTATGGAACGTACACTTTATCGACTGGGGTGGATTCTCCTTGCATTTGCATTTGTATGCGCAGTCATCATACACTTTACAGGAATCCCCCATCTTCCCTGTCTTTTCTATATAACAACTGGCTTTTACTGTCCCGGATGCGGCGGCACAAGGGCAGTCTGGAATTTTCTGCACGGTTGCTGGCTGCGCGCTTTCTATTACCACCCCTTTGTGCCCTACTGCGGCATCCTTTTTGGATGGTTTATGCTCTCACAAACAATTGAGAGGCTTTCAAAAGGGAAATTCCACATCGGCATGAAATACAGAAATGGTTATCTTTATTTCGGACTTTTTCTCGTCCTTGCCAACTGGATTGTCCGCAATCTCTGGATTCCGCTCCCTTAAACAAAAGAGAAGCATGACCGAATCACACTCCGGAAATGCCTCTCTCTTTTTTTCTGTCTCTCTTTCTCTCAATTAATCAGATAATCCAAATGCCTCATGAACTGCATTCATCGCACGCTCTGCATCCTTCTCATTGATCAGAACCGTTACGCGAATCTCAGAAGTAGAGATCATGTTAATGTTTACATTCTCATTGTAAAGAGTCTCAAACATCTTGGCAGCCACACCAGGATTACTCATCATACCAGCACCAACGATTGATAATTTTGCAACCTCTTTGTTTGCCTCAATTTTCTGGAAAGTTAATCTTGCCTTGTTCGCCTCCAGTGCTGCAACTGCATCGTCCAGATCGCTGTCATTTACGGTAAAGGAGATGTCCTTTGTGCCGTCACGTCCGATAGACTGCAGGATTACGTCTACGTTGATATTTTTCTTTGCCAGAGTGTCGAATACCTTGAAGGCAATTCCCGGCTCATCCTTTAATCCAATCACTGCAATTCTATCTGCATCTTTATCTACTGCAACTCCGCTAATCAGCATTCTTTCCACTTGTACATCCTCCTTGACTACTGTTCCTTCTTCATTATTTAAACTTGAACGTACGACCAACGGTACGCCATATTTTTTCGCCATCTCAACTGAACGGTTGTGAAGCACGCCTGCACCGAGAGTTGCCAGATCCAGCATCTCATCGTAAGTAATCTCTTTTAATTTTCTTGCAGTCGGCACTTTACGCGGGTCAGCTGTATAAACGCCGTCTACATCCGTATAAATTTCGCAGGCATCCGCATGAAGCGCTGCTGCAAGAGCAACTGCTGTTGTATCAGAACCACCACGTCCCAGTGTTGTGTAATCATCAAATTTGTTGATTCCCTGGAAACCGGTAACGATGACAATTTTTCTGCTCTCCAGTTCTCTGCGGATACGTTCTGTGTCAATTCTCTTCAGACGGGCATTTCCGTAAGCGCTTGTGGTATGCATAGCAACCTGAAATGCATTCAGGGAAACAGCAGGAACACCAAGCTTGTCCATTGCCATTGCCATCAATGCAACAGACATCTGCTCACCGATCGTGAATAACATATCCATCTCTCTTTTTGGCGGCTTTTCATTGACATCTTTTGCCATAGCAATCAGCTCATCTGTATATTTACCCATAGCAGAAAGTACAACAACTACGTCATTTCCTTTTTTGTACTCTTCAATACATCTGTTTGCTACATTAAAAATTCTTTCTTTGTTGGCAACAGATGTACCACCGAACTTCTTTACGATTAACATAATCTCCTCCTCAAGTATACATTTTTATGATTCCTGGAATAAATACTTCATCATATCCCATCCGTGCGCCATGTCATTGCCGCTGGCCTGGGCCTGGGCTTCGTTGTATTTCCAGTCATGTGTTTCCGGTTTTGTGCTGTCGTAAAGCAGATATGGAACCGGATCCCCGGTATGCGTGCGCACTTCAATCGGAGTCGGATGATCCGGAAGAATCAGCATGCGATACTCTTCGCCTGCGGCATCCAGCTTTTCCTTTACCGGCCGGATCACTCGCTGATCCAAATTTTCAATCGCCTGAATCTTTTTCTCCACGCTGCCCTGATGTCCCATTTCATCCGGAGCTTCCACATGGATGTATGCAAAATCATACCCCTCTTTTGTCAGCGCATCCACAGCCGCCTGCGCCTTGCCTTCATAATTGGTGTGCAGTCCGCCGTTGGCCCCTTCTACACTCGCATTGTCCATTCCTGCTCCCACAGCGATTCCCTTCAAAAGGTCAACCGCAGAAACCATCTTGCCTTTTTTGTGGTGAGCCTCCTCAAAAGAGAACAGTGCCGGTCTTGTACCTGCACCCCAGAACCAGAAGCTGTTGGCAGGATTTAATCCTTTTGCCTTACGCTCCTGATTCAGCGGATGATTTTTCAAAATCTCGTAGCTTCGTTTCTGCATATACAAAAGCTGCTCATCTTTTGGCAGATACTGTCCGATCACCTGTGTCAGCACATCGTGCGGCGGTGTCAGCTCCACTACCTCGCCATTCGCCCAGATCAGGCAGTGACGATAGCTGGTTCCCACATAGAACTGATAGCTTTCATTCTGCAGTTCTTTCACTACATCGCGAAACAGAATAGCCGCATCTTCCGTACTGATCTCGTCAGAACTGTGGTCGATGATTCTCTGTTCTTCATAAGGAACATCGTCTTCCGTCAGAGTCACAATGTTGCAGCGAAAAGCCACATCGGTAGGCTTCATATCCACGCCAATGCTCAATGCCTCCAACGGAGAACGTCCTGTATAATATTTTTTTGGATTATATCCAAGTACAGACAAATTCGCTGTATCACTTCCAGGATTCATGCCTTCAGGGATCGTATGCACCAGTCCGATCTCAGACATAGATGCTAACTGATCCATCTCAGGTGTGTTGGCATACTCCAGTGGAGTCTTGCCATCCAATTCAGGAATGGGTCTGTCTGCCATTCCATCTCCTAATACAACTACATATTTCATGAGTGCCTCCTACTGTTTTACGCGAATCATTCCAAGAATGCTGTCGCCCAGCTTACCTGATTTTTCTTTGTAAACAGCCTCTGTCATAACCGGTGTCACGACAGCAAATTCTTCCGGATGCGCTTCGAGTGTGATGACGTCGCAGTCTCCGAAAGCGGCTTTTGCCTCCTCCTGGCTGCTTCCCTTCACACGCACAAAGAATCTGCCTTCCACATCGTCTGTAGGCAGAAGTTCCAGTTTGCCGCTGCTCCAGTTATTCATAATGGTACAATGCATATGTCTTGCAGCGTCCACCACATCTCCCACAACCGCACTTGCAGTAGGAAGTTTGCCAGCTCCGCTTCCATAGAACATAGCATCTCCAAGAACATTTCCATGCACAAAAATTGCATTAAATACATCGTTGACGCTGTACAAAGGACTTTCCGGTCCAACCAGGAATGGTGCCACCATTGCATAAAAACCATTGTCTACTTTTCTGCTGGTTCCCAACAATTTGATGGTTTTACCCATCTCTTTGGCATATTCCATATCAACAGCCGTAATCTTCGTGATTCCCTCTGTGTATACTTCTTCAAAATCTACAAACTGACCAAATGCAAGTGTGGACAGAATTGCGATCTTACGGCATGCGTCGTAACCCTCAATATCCGCAGTCGGATCTGCCTCTGCATATCCTTTTGCCTGTGCATCCTTCAATACTTCGTCAAAGTCCGCACCTTCCATGCTCATCTTTGTCATCATGTAGTTTGTCGTTCCGTTGAGGATTCCTGTGATCTCGTCAATCTCATCTGCTGTCAGAGAGGAATTCAGCGGACGAATGATCGGAATACCGCCTCCGCAGCTTGCCTCAAACAGGAAATTGATGTTCTTTGCTTTGGCAATTTCCATCAGCTCCACACCAAACTTGGCTACCAGCGCTTTGTTGGATGTTGCCACGCTCTTTCCTGCTTCCAGACAGCGTTTGACAAATGTATGAGCCGGTTCCAGCCCTCCCATTGTCTCAACTACGATTTTCACTTCCGGATCATTGACAATCTGCTCAAAATCATGAATGATCAGATGCTCTGCCGGATCTCCTGGAAATTCTCTCAAATCCAGAACATATTTAATATTGATTTCTTCCCCAACACGTTTGTTAATACTGTCATGGTTGGTATTGATAACCTCTACCACACCACTTCCAACAGTACCATATCCCATTACAGCAATATTAATCATACCTTTTACTCCCTGCCTAGTATTTTTAAATAATGTATTCCCTCTGCACGCTCGATGTGTTCCACCATAGCGGCTGCATCTCCTGTACCCGGAAGGATATCAACACTTAACGTCAGCGTTGCCACTCCGTTGATGGGAATACTTTGGTGTATCGTCAGAATGTTTCCGTGAAAACAGGCGATTGTCTTCAATACATCGGACAACAGCCCTGGTTCGTCATCCATCTGTATAATAAAAGTGATCGTCTTTCCCTTCGCTTCTTCATGAAACGGAAAAATATCATCTTTATATTTATAAAAAGAACTGCGGCTGATTCCTACTCTGTCCGTGGCTTCCTGCACAGTCTCCACTCTGCCGGAATCAAGAAGCTTTTTGGCCTCCACCACTTTGATCAGTACTTCCGGAACCGCCTTTTCCCGTACCACATAATATTTTTTCTTCTCGTTACCTCTGTCCATATCTTTCCCCTTGTTCGTACAGAAAACACATTTGTTTTCTCCAGAAAGAATATTAGCACACTAAAGCGAATTCTGCAAGTCTTTTTTCGACAATGCGGTCCATTTTAAATATGCATTAATAAACGGGTCGATATTTCCATCCATAACGGCGTCCACATTTCCGGATTCCTCATTGGTTCTGTGATCCTTCACCATCGTATATGGCTGCATGACATAAGAGCGAATCTGGCTTCCCCAGCCGATCTCCGATACTTCACCACGAATACCTGATAGCTTTTCCTCATTCTCCTGTTGTTTCAGAAGATACAGTTTTGCTTTCAGCATCTGCATGGCTTTGTCTTTGTTCATGTGCTGGGAACGCTCATTCTGGCACTGAACCACAATTCCGGTCGGATAGTGTGTGATTCGAATTGCCGAAGAGGTCTTGTTGATATGCTGACCACCGGCTCCGCTCGAGCGATATGTGTCGATTCGAATATCTTCGTCATTGATCTCAATATCAAGATCTTTCTCAATGTCAGGCATAACATCACAGGACACAAAAGAAGTCTGGCGTTTTCCGGCTGCATTAAACGGCGAGATACGCACAAGACGGTGTACGCCTTTCTCTGACTTCAGATAACCATAGGCATTTTCTCCCCGAACCTCAAAGGTGACAGACTTGATGCCTGCCTCATCTCCATCCAGGTAATCCAGAACTTCCAGTTCAAACCCTTTGGCCTCTGCCCAGCGAGTGTACATGCGATACAGCATGCTTGCCCAGTCACAGGCCTCTGTTCCGCCCGCTCCCGCATGAAGTGTCACGATCGCATTGTTCTCATCGTACTCTCCGGAAAGCAGTGTCTTCACACGAATATTCTCAAACTCTTTTTGAAACTCCTCCAGGGATTCCTGAATTTCCGGAATCAGTTCCGGATCTTCCTCCTCATATCCCATCTCAAGCAGCGTTTCAATGTCTTCCTTCTGTGTTTCCAGCTTATTGTATGTCTCAATATCATCTTTCAGATACTTTAACTCCTTCATCATCTGCTGGGAACGCTGAGGGTCATCCCAGAAATTGGGAGCCTCCATTTCTCTTTCTAACTCCTGAATTCGCTTTTCCTTGTTAGCCAAGTCAAAGTGAATCCCTCACTTCCACTAATGGTTCTGTGTATGAATTTAAAATTGTTTTAAACTGATCCAACTCAACCACAGCTTCACCTTCTTTCTATATTTTTCTATGAACAACAATAGCATACTGATTCAGAAATTACAATGTTTTTCCCTGTAAAGCAGTAAAGAAAAGCCGCCTTTGGGCCATAGATCCAGAGGCAGCTTTTCTCCTGTTTGTAAGAAAATATTTATAACAAAACGTATTTCAGCACGAATAAGACAGCCAACACATACATCAGCGCACTGATCTTTTTCTCTTTTGTTTTTCCAGTCACAAGATTAATGACTACATAAGAAATAACGCCCATCGCAATACCCTCTGAAATGCTGTACATAAACGGCATGGCAATGATTGCGATAAAAGATGGAATGGCTTCTGAATAATCATCCAGGTTGATCTTTGTGATAGAAGTAATCATCAAAAATCCTACAATGATTAATGCAGGTGCTGTTGCAAAAGATGGAATCGCCAGGAAAATCGGTGACAAAAACAGAGACAATCCAAACAGGATCGCAGCTACAATACCGGTCAATCCGGTACGTCCGCCTTCTGCCACACCGGAAGCACTCTCTACAAAAGTCGTAACGGTTGAAGTACCGCAGAGAGCTCCTGCCGAAGTACCGACTGCATCTGCCATAAGAGCGCCGCGAATCTTGGGCAGCTTTCCTTCCGCATCCAGCATATTTGCCTTAGACGCCACACCGATCAGCGTTCCGAGTGTATCAAACATATCTACAAATAAAAATGCAAACATGATCATCAAAAAGTCCATACTGAACAATCCGGAAAAATCCACCTGCATAAAGGTAGGTGCCATACTCGGAATCGAAAGCCCATTGGAAAAATCAGGCAGCAGACTGTAAAATCCGGCTTCCGGATTCGGCACATAGATGCCGGCAAACTGACAGATCATTCCAAGAATCCATGTGATCAGGATTCCCCACAAAATACCGCCTTTGATATTTTTGACCATAAAAATGGCGGTAATGATCACACCGATCAAAGCAAGAAGAACGGTAATCCCCTCTGAGGTAAATGTTCCCTGTGCAACAGAATTTTTGAATGAGAACAGACTCACGAGTGTCGCATCGTCATTCACAACAATCTTCGCATTCTGCATGCCGATAAAAGCAATGAACAGGCCAATCCCCGCTGACACCGCATGCTTGAGATTCATAGGAATTGCATTGAAGAGCGCTTCACGCACATTTGTCAGAGAAAGCACGATGAAAATCAGACCCTCTACAAATACTGCTGCCAAAGCCTGCTGCCAACTATACCCCATACCAAGCACAACGGTATAAGCAAAATACGCATTCAATCCCATTCCGGGTGCAAGCACAAAGGGGTAGTTCGACAGCAGCGCCATCAGGCAGGTCGCCAAAAACGATGCCACGGCTGTAGCTGTGAAGACAGCGCCTCTGTCCATTCCGGAAGCCTCCAGAATGCTTGGATTGACCGCCAGAATATACGCCATCGTCATAAAGGTGGTGATACCGGCAATCACTTCCGTTTTTACATCTGTGTTGTGTTCCTTCAGGTGAAACAGCTTGTCAAGATTCATTTGATTCCCTCCTCTTAAATTTATGATTTTACTGTATCACACAATCTAATAGAGGGCAAATATATTTTTCTTCCAAATCTTCGTATCTATGCAATCCCGCCAAACACTTTCATCGCTGCCATGACATCTGCTTTCATAGCCTCGCGCCCCCATGCAGCAACATCATGGAAATAAACAACGCCATCTGCTGCATCGCAGTGTTTTTTCACGCTTTCACCGCCGGCTTTTGCTGCATAGGTATAGTAATTGATCTTGCGCACACCACGTTTGATGCACTCACGGAAATCTTCCGGACTCACACCGGAACCGCCATGCATCACAACAGGAATCTGTGCCTTTTCGCGAATTGCAGAGATGATATCAAAATCCAGTTTTGGCTCTGTCAGATAAAGACCGTGAACCGTTCCAAAAGAGCATGCCAGCGCATCAATGCCTGTTCTTCCCACAAATTCTTTTGCTTCATCCGGATCTGTATACATACTCTCAACAGCATCTCCCTCAGCACCTACGCTGCCGAATTCTTCTCTTCCCATACAGCCAATCTCCGCCTCTACGGAAGCACCATATTCCTCTGCCATCTCCACTGCAATACAGGTATTTGCCACGTTTTTCTCAAAATCCAGCGCAGAGCCGTCGTACATCACGGAAGTAAATCCAAGATCCAGTGCTTTTTTGATATAATCCAGATCTTCGCCATGATCAAGATGTACACATACCGGTACCGTTGCTTTCTCAGCCATATCTACCATGATCGGTCCCATTACTTCCAGCGGAATGATTGACTCATGTACCTGGGCAAACTGCACGATTACCGGCTGTTTCAGCTCCTCAGCTGCTTCCAGAGTTCCCATCAGCCCCTCCAGAGTTGTCACATTAAATGCACCGATTGCCTGCTTGTTGGCCTCTGCCAAATCCAAAATTCTGCTCATTGATACTAACATGGTTAGTTCCTCCTTTAAAAATAATATTCTTTTTCTACTGGCTCAAAAAATGTTCCAGTGTGATTTTGGCGATTTTTAATGAACTGTCCACATTTTTCTCATCCTCATAGATTTTCAGCACCTCGCCCTCCGCCATGGCAAGCGCATCTTCATACTGCGCAAACCTCGGCGTTACCATCCCATTTTCTATGACTTTGCTCAACAATTCATTATCAATGATCTTATCGCCTTCCTCGGTATCCCGTTTCAGGATTTCTTCTGCCTCTTTTGAACCGGTGACGGCTTTCAGGACAGATGCGCCCTGCGAATTACGGAAAATATTTAACTGAATTTCCTCATCGTAGGTCAATGTCTTCAAAAATTCCCAGGCAAGCTGTTTATGCCTGCTCTTTTCACTGATTCCAATCAAAAGGCTGTTCACCTCAGAAACATTGCTTCCATTTGGTCCTGCCGGAAGCGTGATACAATCCCATTGGAAATTCGTGTATTTTTTTATTTTGTAAGGATATGATTTATATGTACGGTACTCCGCAAACGAAAGAGGCATAAACGCCACTTTTCCGCCGTCAAAATCTTCCTGTGTCACTTTTTCCCCATCATTGAATGCATTCAGACTTTCTACAAACTTCACTGCTTCTGCCACATTTGCCGAATTTAGATAGCACTTTTTGCCGTCTTCGTCAAACAGCTGACCGCCATTCGAATAGAGGGCCTCCGTCCAGTCATAATTGTATGTTCCAAACTGGTCAATCTTACCATCCCCATCGGTGTCCTTCGTCACACGTTCACAAATGCGCGTCAGATTATCCCAGGTCCAGTCATTTTCCGGCACCGCAAATCCCTCTTTGTTTAACAATGTTTTGTTCACAAACATCAGCGTGGGAACCGTCTCAAACGGCAGTGCGTACTGATGTCCCTCTCTTTCTCCATAAGCAAGCGCTGTAGAAAAATATCGTTCAGAATCAAATGTAGTGTCTGCCTGTATCAGATCATCCAGATTTTCCAGCATTCCCAGTGATACCATCTTGTCAAAATCATTGGAAAGTGTCATGAATACATCTGGCATTTCTCCTTTGAGCATTTTCCGCGTCAGCCATTCCGAATAATCGTCTTTTGGAATTCCGCTGTAATAATGCACTTTCACACCAGGATTATTTTCCTCAAACTTTTCGATGGCTTTGTCAATGATCACACAGCTGTCCGCGTTGGCCACATCCCAATTGCTTCCTGCGATCATTCCAAATTCCAGTGTTACACCCGGTTCTCTTCCATAGATAAGCACTGCCGCCAGCAAAATAACGATAACAGCGGCCAGCAAAACACTTCCTGCTATCCATCTTTTTTTCTTCATTTCTCTTCTGCCTATCTTTTATGTGCCTGAGACTGCACAGCCCAGATTGCCAGCTGCGTTCTGTCCCTCAAATCCAGCTTGTTCAGAATATTGCTCAGATAATTTCTGACCGTTCCCTCCGAAAGGCTCAGTTTTTCCGCGATTTCCTTATTGGAATAGCCACATTCCACCTGTTCAATAATCTTCCATTCCGTTTTTGTCAGCTCTGCCACCTGACTTTCACTGATCTGAATCGAATAATCCGCCTGCGCCATTCTCGAAAACAGCTTGAGCACCTTGGCTGCAATATCCGGATTGATCATCGCCTGACCGCTATAGACCGTCTCAATGGCTGCGGCAAGGCCATCCATGGAAATTCCTTTGAGCAGATATCCGCTGGCCCCATATTTCAGCGCATTGTAGACAAACTCATCGTCATCAAACGTTGTCAGAATGATAATCTTAATCTGTGGATAATGTTCCTTGATAATCTTCGTACACTGCACACCATCCATCTTCGGCATACGGATATCCATCAAAATCACATCCGGCTTCTCCCGGCGGACGCTGGCAACCACCTCCTGCCCATTGGCAACCGCATCGGTCACCTGCAGATTTTCTCTGCTGTCCAAAACAATCTGCAAACTCTGCCGGATCAATTCCTGATCATCTGCAATTAATACTTTAATCATACTCTTCCCCCCATCGAATCGGTATTGTTGCTTCTACGAGAAAGCCATCGGAACTTTTAAATTCCACATGTCCCTTCAGCATCTCGATACGTTCTTTGATATGCGCTGTTCCAAAACCGGATTTCATATCCTCACAGCCACATCCATTATCCTTCACACTCAGGTAAACCCCTCCATTTTGAGGCTCCATCATGATATGTATCCTGGTTGCATGTCCATGTCGGATGGCATTCGTCACACTCTCCTGGATCACACGATAGATTGCATTTTCCTCATCCGTATCAAATTTCAGACGTTCCAGCTTACAGTCAAAGGTGATCGTTGTATTGTTGGTCACGGAATTGGTATCCTTGATCAATTTTCGGATTGCATACTCAAGACCATGGTGTTCCAACGCATCCGGCCGTAATTCGCTGACCGATCTTCGAACTTCCTGAATTCCCTCTCGAGTCACATTCGAGAGGATCTCAAGCTGCTGCTTCGTCTTATCCGGTGCTACATCAATAATAGCCAGACAGGCATCCAAACCTGCGGAGATTCCAGTCAATGTATGTCCCAACGTATCATGTATCTCCCTTGCCAAACGGTTTCTCTCCTTCGTCTCTCCCATCTTTTCCTTCATCACCGCATATTTATGAAGCTCTACATTTGCCTTCTGCAGATCTTCATTTGCCTGAGAAAGCTGCGCATACAGCTCGTTGACCTCCTCAATCGTTCCTCTCTGCTTCTGAATCACAAAAATACAGTAAATAATGAACAGCACCATATTCAGAGAAAAGAGAAGATTAAATCCCCCCAGCAGATATGACTGTATTCCAGAGGAATAATATTCAATATAATCCTGAAGATTATACAGATTATACTGCGTGGAGATCAATCCATAATCGGTTCCTACAAAGCTGAGTACCGCCAGAAGGATGAAGCCAAACTGTCCCGCGCTGTTCTTTGTCCTGGAAATAATATTCGCAAACACCCAGAGCAAAATTCCGTTATAATTGAAATTCAATACATACATCAGCAGCATACTGATGCAGAAATCAAAAATCAGCGAGGGAACCTCCAGTCTGGAATTTTCCTTCAGGCGCAGCTCCCTCCAAAGAAAGGAAGCACTCAGCAGAAGCATCATCGCTGTGGCTTCTGCCAGAATACGCACCGGCTGCCAGGGAAACGCCTCCAGTTTGTCGATAAAATCTCTGGCAATAAAATGCTCGCAGATGTTATTGGTCGTCAAACAGAGAAACACACACAGCAAAATCACAATCACCCAGTTCAACGCTAACATCATGCAATTAATTATGGATATTTTCTGTAACTTTTTCATCTCTACTGCCACCCGTCAATATCAAATTCTGAAAGATTATTTCTGGTAATCAATGTCACATCCACCGTAATATTTTTGTCAACCTTTTCGCCCCGAAGATACTCATAAGCCGTCTCCGCAGCGGTTCTTCCCATCTCGATCGGTCGTTGGGCACTGGTTCCCTCCAGATATCCCTGCTGTATCATCGTCTTTGCATCCGGTGACCCGTCAATTCCATAGATCATCACTCGATTCTTCACATGATTCAGCTGCAGCGCCGCCAGTGCACCAAGCGCCGTCGGATCGTTGCCGCCAATCACCACATTAAACTCCAAATCTGTCTTTAAGATCCGTTTCATGATCTTCATAGCAGCCTCAAGCTCTGAAGTTGTACTTACTTCTTTCACCACCTCATACTGCGGATATCCTTCAATCGTGTCGAGAAATCCCTGTACCCGCTGCGTAGTAGATTTGATGTTATAGTGATCCATAATCACAATTCTTGCAGAATCCATTTTTGTCATCATATCCTGTGCGCACTGAACACCTGCCTGATAATTGTCAGACTGAATCACAGACGCCACATACTCCTTGTCTTTGACATCCGTATCCACATTAATCACTGCCACACCAGCCTCCTGGCAGGCCTGCAGCGCCGGAGTAATTTTTTCCCAGTCTACCGGGTTGGCAAAAATAGCCACGACACCTTCCTCAATCATCTCCTGAATCTGCGCGTTTTGGCGTTCCTGGCTCTGCGCCGGATCTCTGGTGATCAAAATATCACCGTTGGCTTCTACTACTTCCCGAATACTTTCATTCAATGCGATAAAATAGGGGTTATTCATCGTCATATAGGTAGCACCAAATTTCAACGGAGTATCTGAATTCAAATCAATTTTTGTTTTTTCTGCCCTGTTTTTTATACTGCAGCCCACAAAAATACATACCAACAGAACTACCAGTACAAGACATCTTTTCTTCTTCATGGTTCTTCTCATCTTTCCATGCATAATAAGGGGGTGCAAAGCATCCCCCTTATTATCTTAACTCTCATTTTTCTGTTTGTCTATATATTGCTTTTAAGAATTTGCCTTTGAGTTTTTGATGTAATCGATAAATACTGCCAACAAAATTACAATACCTTTTACAACATCCTGCCAGAAGGAGTTTACGTTCAAAAGGTTCAGACCATTGTTCAGAATACCAATGATCAGAGCACCGATGATCGTTCCGCCGATTTTACCGGAACCACCTGACATGGATGTTCCACCAACTACAACGGCTGCGATTGCATCCATCTCAGCTCCTTCACCAGCGGTAGGCTGTCCGGAATACATACGCGAAGCAAGAATGATACCTGCCAGACCTGCCATCACACCTGAAAATGCATGTACAAAGAATTTTACTCTTGATACTTTGATACCGGAGAAAACAGCTGCCTGTGCATTTCCACCTACGGCATAAATGTGACGGCCCATTTTTGTTTTGTTCATGATCAGTCCTGTAATAATCAGAACAATTACCATGATAATAACTGGAACCGGTACAAATCCTACATAACCGGCACCGATAAACTGCCATTCTTTTGTCACAACACGTACAGGAGAACCACCGGTATATACTTTCGCAAGACCGCGGGCGATGTTCATCGTAGCCAGTGTTACGATAAATGGCGGAATTGTGGTTCTACTGATTACAAAACCATTGAATACACCAATCACAAGACCGATCAGCACACCTACGATCAGCGCAACTGCGATCGGAAGATTGTAACGAGATACACATCCGGCTGCCACTACACCAGACAAAGCGATGATCGAACCTACGGAAAGATCGATACCACCCAGAATGATTACCATCGTCATACCACATGCAAGCAGCATATTTGTGGAAATCTGTCTTAAAACGTTAAAAATATTTTTTGAAGTCAAAAAAGATCCTCTGGTGGCAGGAAATACTGCCAGAAAAATACTCAATACCAAAAGCGCGGCAATGATACCCATGTTTTCCTTCAGGAAACTCATTACTTTATTCGGGCTGCCGGCAGAGCCTACTTTTTTTGTAGTTTCTTTAGCCATTATTGTCTCCTCCTCTTAAAATAGAATTCTAAATTTCACATTCATTGATATTAATTTGCGGCTAACTGCATAATTGCTTCCTGAGTTACCTCTTCGTGATTCAGACAGCCGGCAACAACACCTTCTGCCATAATATACACGCGGTCACTCATGTTAATGATCTCAGGCAACTCAGAAGATATCATAATAATTGACATTCCCTGTTTCACCAGTTCATTCATAATTGCATAAATCTCAGATTTTGCACCTACATCGACACCACGGGTCGGCTCATCGAGAATCAGAATATCCGGATTCGTTGCCAGCCAGCGGCTGATCATAACCTTCTGCTGGTTACCACCGGACAGATTGCCGATCAACTGTTCCTGCGTCGGTGTCTTTGTCGCCATCATATCAATATATTTCTGTGTAATCTCGATTTCTTTCTTGTCATCCACAGAAACGCCGTGCATAAACTCATCCAGAATTTCAATGGTCGAATTATACCTTACACTCTGAATCTTATAGAGGCCTTCCTGCTTACGGTCTTCCGGAACAAGCGCAATACCATTTTTCATCGCCTCCACAGGATTGCTAATATGCACTTTCCTGCCTTTTATCTCAACTTCGCCCTGGTAGCCCTGGGTTAATCCGAAGATACATTTCATCGCCTCGCTTCGTCCGGCACCGACCAGTCCCGCAAATCCTACAATCTCGCCTTTATGTACTTCAAAGCTGGCATCCTTCACCATCTTGCCGTCTGAAATATGATCGCATTTCAAGATCACTTCGCCCGGCTCGAGGTAATCTCTTGTGTAGTAATTTGTCAGCTCACGTCCAACCATCATGGCGATCAGATCATCCTTTGTGGTTTCCTTCACCACTTCTGTTCCCACATACTGACCGTCACGCATGATCGTAACACGGTCACAGATTTCCTCCAGCTCACTCATCTTATGGGAAATATAAATAATGCCAACACCTTTGGCCGTCAATCCTCTCATCGTCTTAAATAAGAATGCAACCTCTTTGTCAGAGATCGAAGAGGTCGGCTCATCCATAACCAGAATCTTGGAATTATAAGAAATCGCCTTTACAATCTCTACCATCTGCTGCTGCGCAATTGTCAGATCTTTGATCAGAGCATTGGCATTTACGTTCATCTCATGGGCATCAAGCAATGCCTGTGCATCTTCCGTCATTTTTTTATGGTCAACTAAGATTCCTGATCCGAATTCTCTTCCAAGGAAAATATTCTCTGCAACGGTCATATGCGGAACCAGCACCAGCTCCTGGTGGATAATGGCCACTCCATTGTTCTGTGCATCTTTAACGCCGTTAATCTGCACCTTTTTGCCCTCAACATAAATTTCTCCTTCATCCGCAGAATAAATACCGCCAAGGACTTTGATCAGTGTTGATTTACCAGCTCCATTTTCTCCCAGAAGTGCGTGAACCTCTCCTGCTTTTAATTCCAAACTTACATCATTTAATGCATATACACCAGGAAATCGTTTGTGTATATGTTCCATTTTTAACAAAACATGATTACTCAAATTATCACCCACTTACCTTTTCTCATCCTCTAAACAAAAGTGCCTCCCCCCGTTGAGGGGAGGTAAGCACTTTTATGATTTCACTGTTCAATTTACATTCAGATTACTGCCATCCGTCTGTGCCGTAGTCTGCTACGTTATCAGCTGTGATCAGGAATGTCTCAACCGGATATCTGTCATCTACTTCTTCACCAGCCATGATCTTGTACATTAAGTCAACAGATGTCTCAGCGATAGATACTGGAGACTGTGCACCGGTACCTTCGATCAGAGACTCACCGGAAGCAAGCTCAGATTTGATGTCCGGAGAACCGTCTACACCGTAGATCTTGCAGTCTGTTAAGCCTGCTGCGTTTGCTGCTGCCAGAGCGCCAAGTGCTGTCGGGTCATTTCCACCGAAGATAGCTACTACATCGCTGTGTGCCTGTAATAAGTCTTCTGCGATACCCATGGAAACTTCCAGATTACCTTTTGCATCCTGCTGTGCAACGATTTCAAAACCTTTTCCTTCGATTGCATCGAGGAATCCGTTTGTTCTGTCTACTACAGAGTTCATGGTCGGAGAATCAAGAACGATGATCGGGCCGCCGTCCGGGCATTTCTTAACAAGGTCTTCACCACAAACTTTACCAGCGTTGTAGTTATCGGAACCTGCATATGTTGCTACATAAGACATATCTGCTACTTCTGTATCGAAGTTCACGATCGGTACGCCTGCTTCTTTCAGTGCATCCAGTGCCGGCAGAATACCTTCAGCCTCTGCAGGATTCAGGAAAATTCCGTCCATACCCTGAGAGATCATATCCTCGATCTGTGTGATCTGAAGAGATACATCGTTTGCAGGGTCAGTAGAGATTAATTTGTCGCCCTTAGCTTCTACTGCTTCTCTGATTGCGCCTTCGATTGTTACGAAGAATGGGTTCGTACCATCCATACATGTGTAACCAAATGTGTAAGGTCCGCCAGAGCTTTCAGCTGCAGCATCTTCGCCCTCTGCAGTGTCCTCTGCCTCTGCTGCATCTTCTGTCTCAGCAGCTGCTTCTGTGGATTCTGTGCTCTCTGCTGCGTCATTTCCGCCGCCGCATCCAACGAGCATTGTGCCTGCCATAGCTACACATAATAAGGTTGCTAAAACTTTTCTTTTCATAGTTACGTTCCTCCCTTGTTTTGTTTTAACTGATGGATTTATCTTAATACTTTTCCAGATAAAAAACACCTGTAGTTTGTAACAAATCCGATATTACATTTGTCACTTTTTTTATTTTTTGACATTTTTCTGTTTATTTTTTATCAATATTACACTGTTTTTCTATTCTGTCATCCCATCAAATGCATTCTTATACACAAAAAAGTGCTGTTGTTTTTTTATTTCAACAGCACTTTTCACAATCACTCTATTATAAGTATTGTCTGTAATCCTTTTACTTTGCTTTTGGATACTCGTTGCACAGAAGACGATATGGCGGCTCGTCTTCCTCAATCGTCGGAAAACGTCCCATTGGCTCATAGAAGCGGTTGTCATTCTCATCGTCGTTGCACATAGACACCTCGCCAAGCAAAACGTCACCAAAACCATCCTCTACATAGAAATCATGATACATATATGGATATACCGTAATGCTCTCTCCCGGGGTCAGCCGTACCTTTGTTCCCGCCGGTACTGTGTATTCTCTTCCATCAGAATTGATCGTTACGTCTGTATCAGCAAAACCGCCGTCCTCCGTAGAATTGTATACGGTAATCAGTACGTTTCCGCCTCCGCGGTTGATGATGTCCTCCATCTTATTCCAGTGAAAATGCATGGGCGCCATCTGTCCTTCTTTCAGAAACAGCAGCTTTTCCGCATAAGTCTTTGTATATTTATCCAGCTTCACATTACCATTACGAAGCGTGATCAGCGAAAAACCAACTTTGTCAAAATCACCCAAACCATAGTCTGTGATATCCCATCCGAGCATGTTGTCACGGATCTCATCGTACTCATGGCCTTTCTCCTGCCATTCCTCCGGTGTAAAATTGCAAAATGGCGGCAGCGCAAATTTCTTTTCCTGAATCAATGCTTCCATCTGCTTTAATGCCTTATTAATTTCCGATCTCTTCATTGTAATTTCCTCCCACACATCATCAGCACACAGTCTGACTCATTCTTTTTTCATTATAAATCATACTCCATTTCTCTTCATCTGTCCATTGTCATGAAAGTTTTATGACATTTGTCACAACTTACAAAACATCTGCCATTTTTATCTCTGTTCTATTGCATTCTGTTCAAAAACTTCTTAAAATAAGGACATCAAAGAAAGGAACGTGATAAATTATGAATAACAAAAAAATCGTGGTAGCAGGCCACCTTTGTGTCGATATTACTCCAGGTTTTCCTTCCGGTCAGACAAAAAATCTCTCCGATCTGTTAAAACCAGGAAAATTACTGAATGTCAATAACGCAACCGTCAGTACCGGCGGCGCCGTTGCCAACACTGGTCTTGCCCTGAAAAAACTGGGAAGCGATGTCATCTTAATGGGAAAAATCGGAGACGATGCGTTCGGTTCTATTATCGAGCAGAAATTTATTGACTACCAGGCAGATGAATACCTGATTCGAGCAGACGGAGAAAGTTCTTCCTACACCATCGTCATCGCACCTCCAGGTGTGGACCGTGTTTTCCTTCACCATATGGGAAGCAATGCCACCTTCCGCTGCGAAGATCTGGACTTCGATACAATTGCCAAGGCAAATCATTTTCACTTTGGCTATCCGTCCATCATGCGCAACATGTATCTGAATGACGGAGCAGAAACGATTCGACTTTTCCAGAAAGTCAAAGAATTGGGACTGACGACCTCTCTCGATATGGCAGCCATTGAGGGCGGAACCGAAGCCGACGCACAGGATTGGAAAAAAATGCTCCAGAATGTTCTTCCTTACGTGGATTTCTTTGTTCCAAGCATCGAGGAACTCGGCTACATGATAGATCATGACCTTTACGAAGAATGGAACCGCCGTGCGAACGGAGAAGATATCACTTCCATTCTGGATATCGAACAGGATGTCAAACCGCTGGCGGATACGCTCATTGAGTGGGGTGCAAAATGCGTCCTGATCAAGTGCGGTGCCCCGGGCATGTATTTCAAAGCATCTGCTCCTGAAATTATGGCTTCCATCGCACCTGAATTTGAGAACTGGGGAGACCAGGAATTCTTCGAAAAAAGCTATGTGCCAGATCGGATTCTGTCGGGAACAGGCGCCGGAGACACCAGCATCGCCGCCTTTCTGAAATCTGCCATGGACGGCTATCCGGCAAAACGCTGCGTACAGCTTGCCGCCGCTACCGGCGCCTGCTGCATCACCGCATACGATGCACTCAGCGGACTCAAGCCACTCGATGAACTGATTGCACGCATTGACGCCGGATGGACTAAAAACACATAGGACAGGGTAGGACAGGGGACAGGTTTGTGTCCGGAAATAAATCCGGACACAAACCT
>JAUNPJ010000051.1:0-25553 GCA_030536755.1 Eubacteriales bacterium
CGGACAAACGGTTTTCAAGACCGCCTCGTTATGACCACTTCGATACCTCTCCATGTGTTCCACGCACCAGCGCAAGTGATATTCTATCATCAGATGCGCTGAGTGTCAATACATTTTTTTGATTTTTTTATTTTTTTATTCTTTCAGAAAAGATTCCGCTACCAACAGGTCCTCCGGTGTGGTAATTTTCATATTTTTATAGGAACCTTCCACCATTTTTACCCGATATTTTCCCTGCTGTTCCACGACCATTGCGTCATCCGTGATTCCCTGCATAGTTCCTCGGCGGATTTCTTCATGCGCCTGACGAATCACATCATAGGCAAATACCTGTGGAGTCTGAATGGTCCAGACAGTTTTTCGGTCGGGCGTATCTGCCACGTATCCATTCTCATCCGCAATTTTAACTGTATCTTTCGACGGCATACCTACTGCACAGGCGCCACATTCCTTTGCAGCCCCAAAAGCTCTTTCCAGAATCTGCGCATCAATGAATGGCCGGGCTCCGTCATGAATAAATACATAATCAGAATTTTCACATGCCAATAGCCCCGCATAAACAGAGTCATAGCGTTCTCTGCCGCCCGCAGTTATCTTTACCACTTTTTTCAGGTTATATTTATCTACGATTTCTTTCTGGCAGTACTCAATACAATCCTTCCCCGTCACCAGAACGATTTCTTCTATAAGAGGAGAAGCTTCAAAACAGACCAAAGAATAATACAGCACAGGCCTGCCCTGGATTTCCAGAAACTGCTTTTGTATTTTACTTCCCATTCGCTTGCCCTGCCCTGCTGCCAGAACAATCGCAGTACATTTTTCTTTCATCAGCGTTCTCCTAATTTCAGATTGGGGACTGCATTCAGATCCCACCCGTGTCTTGTTCCTTTTTTATATTCATAATAGGCAGCCACTCCGATCATCGCTGCATTATCCGTGCAAAAAATCGGAGACGGATGATAAAATTTCAGTCCGTTCTTCTCACAGGCTTCTTTCATAGCCTGACGCAAAGTTCCATTAGAAGCCACACCGCCTGCAATCGCCACTTTATCCATATGATAATCTTTTGCCGCAAGCATCGTATGCTCCACCAGTACCTCAACCACGGATTGCTGGAACGATGCCGCCAGATCAGCCGCCTCAATTTCTTTTCCCTGCATTTTATTCTGATTAATATAATTCAGCACAGCAGACTTTACCCCACTGAAACTGAAATCATATGGCGCACCATCAATCTTGGCTTTTGGGAAAGTAATGGCATGTGGATTTCCCTCTTTTGATAATTTATCAATCTTCGGTCCACCCGGATATCCAAGGCCGATTGCTCTTGCCACCTTGTCAAAGGCCTCTCCCGCTGCATCATCCCTCGTTCTTCCCAGGATTTCAAATTCCCCATAATCCTTCACAATTACAAGATGTGTATGTCCACCGGATACAATCAGGCACAAAAATGGCGGTTCCAGATCGGGATGCTCAATATAATTGGCAGACACATGTCCTTCAATATGATGCACACCTACCAGCGGAAGTTTTTTCGCATAAGCAATCGCCTTTGCCTCCGCAACGCCTACCAAAAGAGCGCCTACCAGTCCCGGTCCATAGGTCACTCCGATTGCGTCCAAGTCATCCAGAGTCACTCCAGCCTCAGAGAGTGCCTCCTCAATCACCTGATTGATTTTCTCTATATGCTTTCTTGATGCGATTTCAGGCACAACGCCCCCGTACAGCTTATGCAGTTCAATCTGCGAAGAAATCACATTCGACAAAATGGTTCTTCCGTTTTTTACCACAGAGGCTGCCGTCTCATCGCAGGAGCTTTCAATTGCCAGTATCAATGTATCTTCCATATCTTTAATCCTCCTCGAACAACAATTCCACCGTCTTTCCATCTTTCCCCGGATAAGCATTCTCGAAAATCTTGTGCACACTGTCCATATATTCGCTTGGATGTACCAGAGACGGGCTGAAGTGAGTCAGCCACAATTCCTTTACCTGTGCCTTTGCAGCAAGTGCTGCTGCCTCTTTAAAAGTCATATGCTTGTATTCTCTGGCCTTGGCATCTTTATCCGGTTCTCCATACATTCCCTCGCAGATAAAAAGATCTGAATCCACAGCATTTCGTTCAATAGATTCTGTCGGCCTTGTATCTGTTGTATAAGTCACCTTAATGCCTTTTCTTGGCGCTCCCAGCACCATTTCCGGATAATATGTGTTCTCTCCATCTGTGATCACATTGCCTTTCTGCAGCGGATTCCAGTATTTCTGTGGAATCTCCTGGGCTCTTGCGCGCTCCACATCAAATTTTCCCTGCCGCTTAATCTCAATTGTATATCCATAGCAGGTGACATTGTGATTAACACGAAATGCTTTGATATGATATCCATTTATCTCAAATTCTTCTTCCGGACTTTTTATTTCTACAAACCGAAGTTCAAACGGCAGTTCCGGTGCGATCACACGAAGTGCATTTACTACACGCTCCAGTCCTCTCGGTCCGATCAGCGTCAATGGCTCTGTTCGCTCTGCATTGCCCATGGTCAGCAAAAGCCCCGGAAGACCACTGATATGATCTCCATGATAATGGGTAAAACAAATCACATCAATTGGCTTAAAACTCCAGCCCTTTTCTTTGATTGCAACCTGTGTTCCCTCTCCGCAGTCAATCAAAAGGCTGCTTCCATTATATCTTGTCATCAGCGCAGTCAGCCAGCGGCGAGGCAGCGGCATCATGCCGCCAGTCCCCAACAAACAAACATCCAACATCTATTTTTTTCCTCTTCCTTCTACAATAATTCCGTTTTTTCTTCTACCGTAACATCCAAAGCAAAGCTGCCTACCAGTTTATCATAGCAGTCCTCACACAAATCAAACGAATGCTTCTCTCCATCTTTCTTTGAAAAATATCCCCAGCAGATTTCCCCGTGAAAAAAGCCTTCCCGGGCAATTCCATCTTTTACGTTCAATTCCTTTCCACATCTGTTGCAGATAATCTTCTCTTGTTTTTCTTTGCCTTCTCTCATTCGTATCCTCTCCCGAAAGGCATCAGCCCCTGTTCATGATCAGTCCGTTTTCTACCGGAGCTTCGTAATAATTTTTCCGAAGTCCTGCCTTTTCAAACTGCAGACTCTCATACAGAGCAATTGCCCGATGGTTGCTTTCCCGCACTTCCAGATGCAGATGCACCACACCACGCTCCTGTGTCTTCTGAATCAGTGCCTCCACAAGCTGACGCCCGATTCCGCGTCCCTGTCGATTCGACAAGACAGCCACATTTGTAATATCTCCTTCATCCAATACCATAACAACGCCGCAATAACCGACAATGGTACCTTCTTCTTCCGCTACAAGGAACAGCGTATCCTCTCTCATAAGAAAAGAGAAAAATCCAACCTCGCCCCACGGCATAGAAAAAAGGCTGTTCTCAATCGCAGCAACCTCACTGATATCATCTATTTCCATCTCTCTGATTGTAATCATTTCGCTTTTTCTGCCTCTCTCTGTGCTCGTTCTCTCTCTGCCTGAGACACCCTTAAGTACTCTGGCTTATGTTCCATCGCCGTCTCTGTCCTGCCATCGCGATAATATTCCATTCCAAGCGCTGCTACTGCAGAAGCCCGCTGTTTGTTCAGATGAGCCGGTGCAAAGGAATACGGAACCTTCACCGTTTCTTCAATAACCTGCGTAAACACTGGCACACCGTCTCCCAGGAAAATCACTTCTTTTCCAAACTGATTGACCTTCTCAAGAATCTCTTCGATTCCAACCGCACACGAACCAACTACGGTCTGAAGTTTATGATTTTCAAACCGGTAAATTCCCGTGTATACCTGAGAACGTCTTGCATCCATCAAAGGACAGATCAATCCTTTCGTATCATACAGATTGTAAGCAAGTCCCTCAACAGTAGGAATGGCAATCAGCGGTTTTTTCAAAGCAAGTCCCAATCCCTTTGCAGTGGCAGAACCAATACGCAGTCCTGTAAAAGATCCTGGTCCTGCTGACACAGCAATGGCATCCACACTCTCCAGATCCAGTTCAATCATGGAAGCCACCTCATCCAGCATAGGAAGGAGCGTCTGTGAATGCGTCTTTTTATAATTTACCGTATATTCTCCCAGCAGATTGTCGTCCTCGACAACCGCTACAGAAGCCACGATTCCAGAACTGTCCAATGCTAATATTTTCATAACTTTTCCATCCCCTCTATTATCATTCTTCGATAGTCAAATCCCTTCTCCAAATCTTTCTCAATGGTTATGGAAATGGCATCCTCCGGAATGATCTCTTCAATCAGATTGGCCCACTCAATCAGGCAAATACCTTTTCCATAAAAATAATCCTCATACCCAATCTCATCCATCTCCTCAATACAACCAATGCGATAGACGTCAAAATGATAAAAAGGAAGCCTTCCCTCTTCGTATTCCTGTATAATCGTAAAAGTTGGACTGGATACCGGTTCAGTAATTCCAAGGCCGCCCGCAACACCCTGCGTAAATACCGTTTTGCCCACACCGAGATCACCCACCAGTGTATAGACCTGTCCCGGTGTTGCCTGACGCCCTATTTTCTCGCCCACTTCATATGTTTGACGGGCATTTTTTGTCTCTATTATCATAAGCTCTCCTAAATTTTCTCAAAAATGATAGCGCTTGCATTCGTTAAGTGTCCATATTATAATACAACTAAATTGATTTTTCAAATATAGAAAAGGAGTACAAGCACTATGGCAAATCCAGTAGTTACCATTACTATGGAAAACGGCGATGTTATGAAAGCGGAACTTTATCCGGAAATCGCCCCAAATACAGTAAACAACTTTATCAGCCTTGTAAAAAAAGGTTTTTATGATGGAATTATGTTCCACCGCGTCATCAATGGTTTCATGATCCAGGGCGGATGCCCGCAGGGAACAGGAACAGGCGGTCCTGGCTATTCCATCAAAGGCGAATTCACCCAGAATGGTTTCCAGAATGATCTCAAACATGAGCCGGGCGTTTTATCCATGGCAAGAACCATGTTCCCGGACAGCGCTGGTTCTCAGTTCTTCCTGATGCACAAGACATCTCCGCATCTTGACGGAGCATACGCTGCATTCGGAAAAGTCACAGAGGGACTCGATATCGTGGACAAGATTGCCCAGGTTCCGACAGACTACAGAGACAAGCCACTGGAGCCACAGGTCATCAAATCCATGACGGTAGAGACCTTCGGTGTCGATTATCCGGAACCTGAAAAATGTTAGTGTGCTGACATGTTCATTTTCAGACTAATGGTCAAATAATTCTATTTCACCGTCAACATCAGCAAAATAAACCTGTCCGTTCTCCTGCATTCTGGCACGGCCGCTGGTGGCTTCCGTGATCGCCTTTTTGATCTGTCCCACCATCTGCAGGGGAACGAGCAGTTCCATTGTCACAATATCTGTGTATTCTGAATGCAGAATGGGCAGCTGGTTCTCTCCTGCCAGATACTGCATTTTTCCCACTCCATTATAATCGGTGATCACTTCAAGACGAACTCCCTGCTTTTTCTCAATGACAATACTGTTTTTCAGCCCTTCCTGCACGGCCTTGGAATACGCCCTCACAAGACCGCCCGTTCCAAGAAGTGTCCCGCCAAAATATCGTGTCACAACAACAGCAGTATCATACAGGTCTTCTCCGAGCAAAACATCCAGCATCGGTCTTCCTGCAGTCCCGGAAGGTTCCCCGTCGTCACTGCAGCGTGTGATCTCTCTGTGCTCTCCAATCACATAGGCATGACAGTTATGCCGCGCATCCCAGTATTTCTTCTTCATTTCTTCAATAAAGCTGACCGCTTCTTCTTCTGACTCTACCAGACGCACGGTAGCGATAAAACGGGATTTTTTCTCTACGATTTCTCCCTCTCCGCCCTCATAAATGGTTTTATATTGTTCCAGCATAACGTCCTCCCCTATCCAATCGTGATTGTTCTTATTCTTTTTTATTGTACACGATTGTCAAATGGAAGTACACCTAATTTTCAGCAATCTTTTATTATGAAATTGTGAAGTTTTTATTCGGGGGGTTTATTTTGCTTTTTCAATTTGATATAATAGGTTGAATAATAAGGAGGAGTATGATGAACTACGGAAAAAAATCAATTCTGAAGAAGAGAAAAGACCTCACCTCCCGCAGCAACATGATGGGCAAAAGGGCCAGTGTTACTTCTTTAAGAATCCTGTTTCTATCGCTGATTACTCTATGCGTAATGGTAGTTTGCCTGGCTGCCGGTTCTTTCCGGGGACTGGTTGACAATGCACCCAAAGCATCAGAAGTCAATATCACCCCTCTGGGTTCCGCGACTTTTGTGTATGATGACGAAGGAAACAAAATCCAGAAACTGACAGCTCCCGATTCCAACCGGCTGCCCGTATCCATTGATCAGATACCGGAGGACATGCAGCATGCTTTTGTGGCAATCGAGGATGAGCGTTTTTACGAACACAACGGTATTGATATACGGGGTATTCTCCGTGCCGGTTTCCGTGCACTGTCTACCGGCAATTTTTCAGAAGGTGCAAGTACGATCACGCAGCAGCTTCTGAAAAACAATGTATTTACCAGCTGGACCAGTGAATCCACTTTGATCGAACGTTTTAAACGAAAATTTCAGGAGCAGTACCTGGCAGTTCAGGTGGAAAAGGAAATCCAGGACAAAAATGTAATTCTGGAAAATTACCTCAATACCATCAATCTTGGTGCAGGTGCCTACGGTGTTCAGGCAGCAGCCCATCGTTATTTTAACAAAGATGTCTGGGAACTCAATCTTTCAGAATCTGCTACCATCGCAGGAATCACACAGAACCCGACCAAGTACAACCCTGTTACTAACCCGGAAGATAATGCCAAACGACGCAAAGAAGTTTTGAATAAAATGCTGGAACAAAATTACATCGATGAAGCACAATATGAAGAAGCTATGACAGACGATGTATATTCCCGAATCCAGCCAAATGAAGCAGACAGTGAAGAGACTTCTGTATACTCTTATTTCATTGATGAAATGACGGATCAGGTCATCAACGATCTGCAGACTTTAAAGGGCTATTCCAGCAAAGACGCTTACAACAAGCTTTACAGCGGCGGTCTTCAGATCTATACAACACAGGACCCGGATATTCAGCAGATTGTAGACGAAGAGTACAGCAATCCTGAGAATTTCCCGTCTGATGTGCAGTATTATCTGGACTATGCATTAACAGTAAAAAATCCGCAGGGAGAGGAAGTCAACTACAGCAAAGAAATGCTGACGCTTTATTTCAAAAACCAGGATCCTTCCTTCGACCTGCTGTTTTCTTCTCCGGAAGAAGGACAGACTTATGTTGACCAATATAAAGCTTCCGTTCTTGCAGACGGCAGTACAGTCATCGCTGAGCGCGCCAGTTTCACACCGCAGCCACAGTCTTCGATGGTCATCATTGACCAGACGACCGGTTATGTAAAAGCCATTATGGGCGGACGCGGTGAAAAGACGGCCAGCCTGACGCTGAACAGAGCCACAGATACCACAAGGCAGCCTGGTTCTACGTTCAAGATTCCATCTACCTACGCACCGGCTCTGGATGCCAAAAATATGTCTCTGGCAACTCTCTACAAAGACGAGCCATTTTCATACAGCAATGGAGAGCCTCTGAAAAACTCAGATGGAAGTTATCACGGTGATACCACAATCCGCTATGCGATTCAGCAGTCAATTAACATTGTTGCAGTAAAATGTATGATGGATGTGACGCCTCAGCTTGCATATGAATATTTGAAAAACTTTGGTTTTACAACAATCATAGAAAAAGAAGTGACAGATGACGGACAGGTATTCTCCGATCTGAATGAGTCTATGCCTCTTGGAGCGCTGACCCACGGTGTCACAAATCTGGAGCTGACAGGTTCCTATGCAGCCATTGCAAACGGTGGAAAATATATAAAACCTATTTTCTACACCAAGATTCTGGATGCTGACGGCAATGTACTGATTGACAACGAACCTGTTTCCAGAACAGTGATCAAGGAAAGTACCGCTTATATGCTGACAAGCGCAATGCAGGATGTTGTAAAATACGGTACCGGTACACAGCTTCAGCTTGACAATATGCCGGTAGCGGGTAAAACCGGTACGACCGATGCATACAATGACTTATGGTTTGCGGGCTACACACCGTATTATACCTGTGCGGTATGGTCCGGATATGACAACAATGAGAAGCTTCCAAACTCTTATATGTACCGCAATTTCCATAAAATTCTGTGGAGAAAAGTCATGTCACGAATCCATGAGGATCTGCCTTACAAGGATTTCCAGGCACCGGATACCGTAGAAAAAACAACCGTATGTGCCAGAACACTGAAGCTTCCGAATTATGGATGTCCAACCGCCACAGAATATATTGATGTAGCAAACCTTCCTACGGAACGATGCAGCGGTGATCATTCCAATGCTTACCAGCATCCGCAGGACAACGAATCCGGTTATTCCGATTACGATTCCGATTACGATTCTGACTATGACTCCTCGGAAGACAGTTCCTACAACGATTACTCAGAAACGTCTTCTGATAACTCCGAGGAATCGACCAATACGGACAATGATTCCGATAGCAGTTACGATTCTGGTGAAGACAAAGAAAAAGACACCTATGATTCCTATGAAGACAATACCGATTATGGAGACGGCTGGTGGGACGAAGAATAAAGCATACAAAAAACTCCGACATCCATGGATGTTCGGAGTTTTTTATGTCTTACTCTGTTCTTTATTCTGCTACCAATTTTGCAGAGCCATAAATACCCGCATCATTACCCAGCTCAGCAAGACGAATTGGTGTACCCTTGCAGGTCGTAAATGCATATTTTTTATAATATTTCTCTACAGCATCCACAAGAGGCTGTCCTGCTCTGGAAACGCCTCCGCCGATGAGAATCACATCCGGATCCACAACGGTTGCAAAAGTTGCAAGCGCACCGCCCAGATAATCTGCAAATTCTTCTACAATCTCAGCAGCCAGCGCATCGCCGTCTTTGTAAGCATCAAATACTTTCTTCGCAGATAACTTGTCTCCTGCTGCACGAAGAGCACTTTCTTTCTCAGAAGCTGCCAGCGCTTTTTTCGCAAGACGTACAATGCCCGTTGCAGAAGCCATCTGCTCCAGACATCCTTTGTTGCCGCAGTTGCAGGAATCTGTCTCATCGTGTTTCACATTGGCATGTCCGATCTCACCACCGGCACCGTGAGCACCTGCCACGATTTTGCCGTCTACAATGATTCCACCGCCAACGCCGGTTCCCAGTGTAGCCAGAATTACGTTTGCACAGCCGGCAGCACCGCCCTTCCAGGCTTCTCCCAGCGCTGCTACATTCGCGTCATTTCCAGCTTTGGAAGGCAGTCCTGTCAATTCTTCCATCTCTTTGGAAATATGCTTATATCCCCAATTTAAATTTACTGCTGTAGGAATCTCTCCATTCTTATTTACCGGTCCCGGAACACCGATCCCCACTCCGGTCACCTGCTCTTTGCTGATTGCTTTTTCTTCCATTTTCTTTTCAATGGATTTTGCGATATCCGGAAGAATATTCTCGCCCTGATTCTCTGTTCGGGTTGGAATCTCCCATTTTTCCAACAATTCTCCCTCCGCTGTAAAAAAGCCACATTTGATGGATGTACCACCTACATCAATTCCAAAACAATACTGCCCCATCACTTATACCTCTCTTTTCTTTGCAATATTCTGCTGCACTCTGCGGTACAGCTCTTCTGCCGCATTGTATCCCATCTTCTTCTGTCTATGGTTAACCGCTGCTGCTTCTACAATGATTGCCAGATTTCGTCCCGGACGAATCGGAAGCGAATGACATACCACCTTATTGCCCAGGTATTCCGTATATTCTTCTGTCAGACCAAGGCGGTCGTACTCTTTATCCCTATCCCACTCTTCAAGTTTGATTACAAGATCAATAGACTGCGTGTCTTTTACACTTTCTACACCGAACAATGTTTTCACATCAATGATACCGATGCCTCGAAGTTCAATAAAGTGTCTTGTGATATCCGGTGCGGAACCAACCAGTGTCACATCACTGACTTTACGAATCTCTACAACGTCATCACTGACAAGACGATGACCTCGCTTGATCAGCTCAAGAGCCGCTTCACTCTTTCCAATACCGCTCTCACCGGTAATCAGCACACCTTCACCGTATACGTCTACAAGTACACCATGAATGGAAATACAGGGGGCAAGCTGTACACCGAGCCAGCGGATAATCTCCGCCATAAAACTGGAAGTCGTGCGATCTGTCGTAAACGTAGGTACGTTATACTTCATGGCAAGCTCCAGCATTTCCTCTGTCGGCTGCGTCATCGTACTGAAAATGACACATGGAATCTGGCTGGAAACAAATCTCTCATAAGTGAATCGACACTCTTCTGCATCCAGGTGCTGTAAATACGTGAACTCCACATATCCGATAATCTGTACTCTTTCTTTTGCAAAATGTTCCAGATAACCTGCAAGCTGAAGAGCTGGTCTGTTAATGTCTGGCAGTGTAATTACCATATCAGACATGTCAATATCAGGTGTCAGGTTCTTCAGATTCAGTTCCTGCACCATTTTTGTCATTGATACACCTTTCATCTTCGTGCTCTCCTTTAATTCAATTCTCCGTTTTTTCTATTTTATCATAGCCGTGGAAGAATTCAAAGACTTGCTTTGCACTTTTTTCATTCATGGACGGCAAAACTGCCAATTCTCCGACCGACGCCTCTTTGATTTTATCGATTGAACGAAAATGTCGCATCAGATCTTTTCTTCTGGCAGGGCCGATTCCCGGAATATCATCCAGCACTGAGTGCACCTGCTCCTTACTCCGAAGGCTTCTGTGAAATTCAATGGCAAACCGGTGGGCTTCATCCTGAATTCTGGTGATCAGCTTGAAGCCTTCCGAAGAAGTATCGATTGGGATCTCCACGTTCTCAAAATACAGACCTCTCGTTCTGTGATTGTCATCCTTTACCATACCGCACACGGGAATTGAAAATCCCAGTTTCTCCAGAACCTGCAGTGCGACATTAACCTGACCGCGGCCGCCGTCCATCATAATCAAATCCGGCAGCTTTGCAAAACTGTCAAATTCTTTGTCAGACTCATGTGTAAAACGTCTGGTGAGCACTTCCTCCATGCTGGCATAATCGTTCGGTCCCTGTACCCATTTGATTTTAAACTTACGATAGTCGCTGCGTTTTGGCTTTCCTTTTTCATAGACGACCATAGAACCGACCGATTCAAACCCACTGATATTCGAGATATCATAAGCCTCAATCCTGCCGATTTCCGGCATGCCAAGCCAGCCGGCAATCTCTTTGACCGCACCAATGGTACGCCCCTCCTCGCGCTTGATGCGCTCACTGTCCTGACGCAGTACCATGGCCGCATTTTCCGCCGCCATCTCCACCAGCTTCTCCTTCGTTCCCTTTTTGGGCACACGAACGTAGACGCGCTGTCCTCTTCTCTGTGTCAGCCACTGCTCAATCACATCACCGTCCTCAATCTGCTCCTGCAGCACCAGTTCTCTGGGGATAAAAGGAGTCCCTGCATAAAACTGCTTCAAAAAGCTGGAGAGGATCTGTGACCGGGTATCTTCCAGCGCTACCTTAATGTAAAAGTGATCCCTTCCGATCATCTTGCCCTGGCGCATAAAAAACACCTGCACCACAGCATCCTCCCGGTCAATCGCCATTGCAATGATATCCTTGTCCCCATCATCATGACTGGTGATCTTCTGCCTCTCTCCAATCCGCTTCACACTCTCAATCAGATCACGATACTCCACCGCATCTTCAAACCGTAGTTCTTCTGATGCCAGCATCATTTTCTCCTGCAGTTCCCGAATAACCTCTTTGGAATTTCCATTCAGAAAGGAAATCGCCTTCTGAATATATCCGCGGTAATCCGCTTTCGAAATGTACCCCTGACATGGTGCCTCACACTGATGAATATGATAATAGAGACATGGGCGTTCTTTGCCTATGTCTCTTGGTAATTTCCTGCTGCAGGAACGTATATGATATAATTTCCGGACGAGTTCAACCGCATCTTTGACGGCCGTTACACTCGTATAGGGACCATAATACTTCGCTTTGTCCTTCTTCATCCTCCATGCAAGCATCACGCGCGGATATTCCTCATCCACCGTCACTTTAATGAAAGGATAGCCTTTGTCATCTTTCAGCATCGTATTATATTTTGGTCTGTGCTCCTTGATCAGGTTGCACTCCAATACGAGTGCCTCCAGCTCCGAGTCCGTCACAATGTACTCGAAGCGGGAGATATGCGTCACCATCTGTTCAATCTTGGCACCCTTGTTGCGGCTGCTCTGAAAATACTGCCGCACACGGTTTTTCAGACTGACTGCCTTGCCAACGTAAATGATGGCATCTTTTTCATCGTGCATAATATAAACGCCCGGCTGGGAGGGAAGTTTTTTCAGTTCTTCCTGAATATCAAACATCCTCTTCCTCCTTGTTTTCTGTCTCCTCCGGTTCCGGTATTCCCTTCACCTGGCGGAAGATTTTCATAAATTCTTTACCTGTGATCGTCTCACGCTCAATCAGGAATTCTGCAATCTTGTCAAGCGCCTCTCTGTTCTCACTGAGCATTCGTTTTGCCTGCTCATAAGAACGATGAAGCAGTTCCATCACCTCGTGGTCTACTTCTGTCGCAGTGTCGTCACCACAGTTTAATACCGCACGTCCATCCAGATACTGGCTCTGCTGTGTCGCAAGACCCATCAGCCCAAATTTCTCGGACATACCATACTGGGTGATCATCGCTCTCGCAACCTTCGTTGCCTGCTCGATATCATTGGAAGCACCTGTCGTTACCGTGTCAAACACGAGTTCTTCCGCCGCGCGTCCTCCAAGATAACCGACGAGCATCGCTTCCAGTTCTTTCTTGGTATTAAGGAATTTCTCTTCCTCCGGCACCTGCATAACATAACCCAAAGCACCCATCGTTCTCGGCACAATCGTAATTTTCTGTACCGGTTCTGCATCCTTCTGAAGTGCACTTACCAACGCATGTCCCACTTCATGGTAGGATACAATCTTTCGTTCCTCACGACTGAGAATACGGTCTTTCTTCTCCTTACCGACAAGAACAACTTCCACCGCTTCAAACAGATCCTTCTGACTTACCGCTCTTCTTCCCGCTTTTACAGCAAGGATGGCAGCCTCATTGACCATGTTGGCAAGGTCAGAACCCACAGCTCCTGAAGTCGCCAGAGCAATCTCCTGAAAATCAACCGTCTCATCCAGAGACACGCCTTTGGCATGAACCTTCAGGATATCCACACGGCCTTTTAAATCAGGACGATCCACGATCACACGGCGGTCAAAACGTCCCGGACGAAGGAGCGCCGGATCAAGGACTTCCGGACGGTTCGTTGCAGCCAGAATGAGAAGACCTTTCGAGGTATCAAATCCATCCATTTCTGCCAGAAGCTGGTTCAACGTCTGCTCACGCTCATCGTTTCCGCCTCCGTAACGTGAATCACGGCTTTTACCGATAGCATCCACCTCATCAATAAAAATAATACAGGGGGCATTTTTCTTCGCTTCCTCAAACAGATCACGGACACGAGATGCTCCCACACCCACAAACATTTCCACGAAATCGGAACCGGACAGAGAGAAGAACGGTACATGTGCCTCACCTGCCACAGCCTTTGCCAGCAGCGTTTTACCGGTTCCCGGAGGTCCTACAAGAAGTGCTCCCTTCGGCAGCTTGGCACCGATTGCTGTGTATTTTCCAGGATTGTGAAGAAAATCTACAACCTCCTGCAAAGACTCTTTGGCCTCATCCTGTCCTGCCACATCCTGGAATGTCACGCCCGTCTCTTTTTCAACATAAGCTTTGGCTCTGCTTTTTCCGACGCCGCCCATCATACCGCCGCTTTTGTTCATGCGCTTCATAAAAATCATCAGCAGACCAAACAAAAGCAGTGTCGGCAGAATAATGCTCAACAAAGATGCCAGTACTTCCATCAGAGGATCCGGTGTTTCTTTCTTGAGTTTGATTCCTTTGGGCTCCAAAAGTTCCACCAGAGCATCTCCGCTCTGTATTGCACTTGTGTAATAAATCGTCTTTCCATATGACGCAGGCTGATTTTTTGGTTCAATCGCAAGCTGATCCGATTCAATCGTAACGCTTTCTACTTCATCATTTTCTACCATATCAAGGAACTCATCGTATGAGATCTCCGATGAATGATCACTCATCATATTGCTAAATGTACTTACCAATACCATAACAACCATAAGACTGATCAGAAACGCCAGCAGTGACTGCCGGTTGTTCTTGTTTTTGTTGTTCATCGGACCTTGCGGTGCATTGTTATTATTATTCATGTGCTTCCTCCTTCAATTGTCCCTTCTATTATATGGTTCGCCAAAAAATAAATCAATAACTACAACGTGAAAAAGAGGACACATTTCTTAAAGTTTTATAAAAAAAATTCCCCAATTCCAAACCTTTGTAGTATACTGGTTTTATGTACAAAAAGTGAGTCTAAATTTAAAGGGGATTATTATGAACAAAGGATTTGACAATGACAAATATTTATCTATGCAGTCCGAGCATATACGAGAGAGGATTGCCCAGTTCGACAACAAATTATATCTTGAATTCGGCGGCAAGCTGTTTGATGATTATCACGCTTCCCGCGTACTTCCCGGCTTTGAACCTGACAGCAAGCTTCGCATGCTGATGCAGCTTCGCGACCAGGCAGAAATCGTCATCGTGATCAGCGCCAAAGACATTGAAAAAAATAAAATCCGCGGTGATTACGGCATCACATATGACTCCGATGTTCTTCGCCTCAGGGATGTCTTTATGGAAAAAGGTCTCTATGTGGGCAGTGTAGCCATCACCCAATATTCCGGTCAGAACAGTGCTGACTTATTTAAAAAACGTCTGGAGAATCTTGGAATCAAAGTTTATACGCTGTATCTGATCGACGGTTATCCGAGCAATATTCCTCTGATTGTCAGTGATGAAGGATACGGACGCAATGACTATATTGAAACAACAAGACCCCTGGTAGTCATTACAGCACCTGGTCCTGGAAGCGGCAAAATGGCAACCTGTCTGTCACAGTTATATCATGAGCACAAACGCGGAATTCATGCAGGTTACGCCAAATTTGAGACTTTCCCAATCTGGAATATTCCATTGAAGCATCCGGTAAACCTGGCTTATGAGGCAGCCACCGCTGATCTGAACGACGTTAATATGATTGATCCGTTCCATTTGGAAGCTTACGGTGTGACCACCGTCAATTACAACCGTGATGTAGAGATTTTCCCGGTATTGCAGGCTACTTTCGAGAAAATTTTCGGCAAATGTCCATATCAGTCTCCTACTGACATGGGTGTTAACATGGCTGGAAACTGTATTATTGATGATGAAGTGTGCCGCGAGGCATCCAGACAGGAGATCATCCGCCGTTATTTCCATGCACGAAACAACCTTCTGGAGGGAACCGGAACTGAAGAAGAGGTATTCAAAATTCAGCTTCTGATGAAACAGGCTGGTATCGAATCAGAAAACAGAGCTGTCGTTCCTGCTGCTTTGGCACTTGAAGAAGAGACTGGTGCTCCTGCTGCCGCTCTGGAACTGCATGACGGCCGCATGATCACTGGAAGAACTTCCGATCTTCTCGGACCTTCTGCTGCTTTGCTTCTGAACGCCCTGAAAGAACTGGCTGGTATTGATCACGATATCCATGTCATTTCTCCAGAAGCAATCGAACCGATTCAGAAATTAAAAGTAGACTATCTGGGAAGCGTGAACCCCCGCCTCCACACAGATGAAGTACTGATCGCACTCTCCATCAGTGCAAGCCACGATGAGAATGCAAGAAAGGCCATGGCACAGCTTTCTAATCTGAAGGGCTGTCAGGCACATACTTCCGTTATGCTGGCAACCGTGGACCGTCTGCAGTTTCGACGTCTTGGCATTGAGATTACCTGCCAGCCAAAATATGAAAATAAACGTCTGTACCATTAATTTGTCATAAAAATATACTTGACTTTTTCACCGTGAAAAAGCATAATATTGTAGGATATGAGAGGAAAGGGCCTCACCGTAAATGAAGGCCCCACCCTCTCTATTTTTATTTTATATACAAAGTTTTTTAATAAATATAAACAAGGAGGAGCATTATGGCAGTCAAATATGTATTTGTCACAGGGGGAGTTGTATCCGGACTTGGAAAGGGAATCACTGCCGCATCTCTCGGTCGTCTTCTGAAGGCCAGAGGCTACAAGGTAACCATGCAGAAATTTGATCCCTACATCAACATCGACCCTGGAACTATGAACCCGATTCAGCATGGAGAAGTTTTCGTTACAGATGACGGCGCCGAAACAGACCTCGACCTTGGACACTATGAGCGATTTATTGATGAGAGTCTGAACAAAAATTCTAACGTAACGACAGGAAAAGTATACTGGTCTGTTCTCCACAAAGAACGCCGCGGCGACTTTGGCGGAGGAACCGTTCAGGTCATCCCTCACATTACCAATGAAATTAAAAATCGATTTTACCGCAATTTCACTTCTGAGGAAACACATATCGCAATCATTGAAGTAGGCGGTACCGTGGGAGACATCGAAAGTCAGCCTTTCCTGGAGGCCATTCGTCAGTTCCAGTATGAAGTGGGACATGAAAATGCGATTCTGATTCATGTAACTTTAATTCCATATTTAAAAGCATCTCAGGAAATGAAGACCAAGCCAACGCAGGCAAGCGTAAAAGAGCTGCAGGGTATGGGAATCCAGCCGGATATTCTGGTATGCCGCTCCGAGCTTCCGCTTGGCAGACAGATCAAAGACAAAATTGCCCTTTTCTGTAATGTACCGAGCAATCATGTTCTTCAAAACCTTGACGTGGAATACCTCTACGAAGCACCTCTTGCCATGGAAGAAGAACATCTGGCACAGGTTGCCTGTGAATGCCTTCATCTTGATTGTCCAAAGCCGGATCTGGCAGACTGGAAGGCAATGGTAGATGCACTTCGAAATCCAGTCACAGACGTAACCGTTGCTCTCGTCGGAAAATATATTCAGCTTCATGATGCCTATATCAGTGTCGTGGAAGCCCTCAAGCACGGCGGAATCGCCAGCAAGGCTACCGTTCATATCAAATGGGTGGATTCTGAAACTGTAACCGAAGAAAATGTAAAAGAAATTCTTGGAGATGTGGACGGAATTCTCGTGCCCGGTGGTTTTGGTGACCGCGGGATCGAAGGGAAAATTCAGGCAATCCGTTATGCCCGTGAAAACAAAGTCCCATTCCTGGGTCTGTGCCTCGGCATGCAGCTCTCCATCGTAGAATTTGCAAGAGATGTCATCGGCTATTCCGACGCACACAGCATTGAGCTGGATCCAAAGACTGTACATCCGGTCATTGACCTGATGCCTGATCAGAATGGCATTGAGGATATCGGCGGAACCTTACGTCTCGGTTCCTACCCCTGTGTTCTGGATAAAACAACAAAAGCTTATGAGCTGTATCAGGAAGAAACCATTCATGAACGTCACAGACATCGCTATGAAGTCAACAACGATTACCGCAAAATCCTGCTGGAAAACGGCATGACTTTATCCGGCATTTCCCCGGACGGACGCATTGTGGAAATGATCGAACTGAAAGACCATCCATTCTTCCTTGCAACACAGGCTCATCCGGAATTAAAATCCAGACCAAACCGTCCGCACCCTCTTTTCAAGGGATTCGTGGCAGCCTCTCTGGATCACAAAAACAATTGATAAATTTTCAGCCCTCTGACAGCTCAAAGCGAGCTGCCAAAGGGCTGTCTCTTTTTTATCCTCTGTATCCATTTGGATTCATGGACTGCCAGCGATAAGAATCTTCACACATCTCTTCAATTCCATACTTTGCTTCCCATCCAAGCTCTTTTTTTGCCCTAGCCGGATCTGCATAGCAGGTTGGAATATCTCCCGGACGGCGCTCTTTGATCTCATAAGGCAGCGTTTTGCCGCAGGCTTTCTCGTAAGCATGCAGTACCTCAAGTACACTGTACCCTTTTCCTGTTCCGAGATTATAGATTTCCACACCTTCCAGAGAATTCAGTTTTTCAATGGCTTTCACATGGCCAACTGCCAGATCCACCACATGGATATAATCTCTGACACCCGTTCCATCCGGTGTCGGATAATCATCTCCAAAAACACCCAGTTTCTCCAGCTTGCCCACAGCAACCTGTGCAATGTAAGGCACCAGATTATTCGGAATTCCCTTCGGATCCTCTCCGATCAGGCCGGATTTGTGTGCACCGATCGGGTTAAAGTAACGAAGAAGGATTACCTTCCACTCAGGGTCTCCTACATACAGATCTGTCAGAATCTGCTCCAGCATTCCCTTTGTCTGCCCATATGGATTGGTAATCTTTCCTTTCGGGCATTCCTCCGTAATCGGAACAAAAGCAGGATCTCCATATACGGTTGCAGAAGAACTGAATACAATGCTCTTGCATCCATGCTGTCTCATCACATCACACAAAACCAGTGTTCCTGTAATATTGTTATGGTAGTACTCCAACGGCTTTGCCACCGACTCACCGACTGCTTTTAAACCTGCAAAATGAATCACAGAATCAATAGATTCCTGTTCAAATACCAACTCAACATCCTCTCGGTTCAGAAGATCACCTTTGTAAAATTTAACATTTTTTCCGGTAATCTGCTCCACACGTTTGAGCGCTTCCTCGCTGGAATTATCAAGATTGTCAATGACAACCACATCATATCCGGCATTCAAAAGTTCCACACAAGTATGACTTCCAATATATCCGGCACCGCCGGTAACTAGAATTGACATGCAACTTCCTCCCTTATGTTTTTTCTCCTCTATTTTACCGCTATTTATACTTATTGACAATATCACGCATCTGTTCCAGTTTCTGCTGCATATCTTTCAGCAACTGAATTTGTGTACGGCATCTGTCCAGGTTGTGATTCGGTCTGTGAATCTTAAAATAATGGTCTCCCTCCAGATAATCCGTAAGAAAGCGCATTCCACACTCATACGTCATAACCATAGCGCCAGTCGGCAGGTGATTGAGTTCGATCTCTGTCAGCTTGCCCTGACAGCCTTCAATAAATCCCTTCGTGTATAGTTCAAACAACTCCAGATCACACGCAACTTTCGATAAATCCTGTTCATCTTCTGCTGCAGTGCTTGCTCCGAAACGAATCGAATCACCAAAGTCATTCACTGCCAGTCCCGGCATAACCGTATCCAGATCAATGACACAGATTCCCTTATGAGTCTCATCGTCAATCATAATGTTGTTCAGTTTTGTATCATTATGGGTAACACGAAGCGGCATGTTCTGGTCTGTAAGAATATGGGTCAGCTCCCGATTCTTCCTGACAAACGCAATTTCCTCCTGGACCTCCCTGGCCCTGCCGCACACATCCTTCCCCACAGCCTGCGAAAACTTCAGAAAGCGATCCACAGTATCATGAAAATGAGGAATCGTTTCATGCAGCGTATCTGCCGGATAATCTGCCAACAGGCTCTGAAAATTGCCAAACGCCACCGCACTCTGATAAAAATCATCTCGATTCTGTACCTGGTCAAAACTGGTGGCATGCTCAATATAATTATAAGCTCTCCAGTACTCTCCATGAATGTCCTGATAATAGCTCTTTCCACTCAGATCCGGAATTACATTTAAAGTTTCTCTTTCCGAGTCGCCTCCCCGTTCCGTAATCTTCTTCTTCAGCCAGGAAGTAACTCCCATGATATTTTCCATTAATTCCACGGGGTTATGAAACACTTCTTTGTTCATTTTCTGAAGTATATAACGTTTTTGCTTCCCGTCTTCCCAAAACATCAGACGAAACGTATCATTGATATGTCCGTTTCCATAAGAGATTGCCTCTTTCAGTTCTCCCGGAAACTGAAAATGAGCAATTACTTCTTTTCTTTCATCTAAAAAATCATTCACTCTGTTTCCCCCCACAGGTGCAGAGGATAAATACCTTTATCCTTCATCATTTTTATTGCAGCTGTGACTACAGCTTTATCCTCTTTATAAGTTACTCCATACCATTTATCTTCTGATTTCAGTACCTCTACCGTTGCCTTCTCTTCTTTGAGAAGTTCATCCACTACAAATGGCAGAAAATACTCACATTTCATAGGATTGATCTTCAGATTTTCCTCCAGAAACTGTGGAAATCTGTCTTTGAGTTCTCTGAGCATACTGTTGGAAAATCCCCACATATTCATAGATACCACGGCATCCATAGGAATCTCCACCCAGGTCTCTCCATCATCTTCCGTATACGCAGCACCGTTTCCCTTTTTCTCAATGCGCGTTCTCTCGCAAATATCTGTCAGATATCCATTTTCATCGGCAGAGCAGACACCTCTTGCCACATGCCCATTGTCTGTCAGCGTATTTCCAAGACGATATCCCACCATGCAGTAGCGATATTTTTCATCATCACTGTGACTCGTCAGATAATCATAAATCTCCTGAAATGCATGAGCGCCATAGTAATCATCTGCATTGATGACTGCAAACGGTCCGTCAATCTCATCGATACAGCTTAATACTGCATGACCTGTTCCAAATGGTTTGACTCTGCCTTCCGGCACAGAAAATCCCTCCGGAAGATTTGTCAGTTCCTGGAACACATAAGCAGTCTTTACATGCTGGCTGATGCGATTTCCGATGGCTTCCTTAAAATCTGCTTCATTTTCTTTTTTAATAATAAATACAACTTTTTCAAATCCGGCTCTTACCGCATCATAGATAGAAAAATCCATGATAATATCGCCCTGCTCATCCACAGGATCAATCTGTTTCAGTCCACCGTAGCGACTTCCCATACCTGCTGCCATAATTACTAATACCGGTTTTTTCATAATTGAATTCCTCCTTAAATTCTCACATCTTTAACCTTTGATTCCTCCGGTGACACCTCCGATAATCTTCTCCGACAGGAAAATATACAGAATAAAGGTTGGCAGGAATACAATAACTACTGATGCAAACATACCAGCCCAGTCACCTGTGTACTTCATAGAGTTTATCATGCCGTACAGACCTACTGCAACCGGTTTTAATTTATCGGAGTTTGCAAAAATCAAAGACAGGAAATATTCATTCCAGATATTAATAAAATTAAAAATTGTTACCGTCACGATTCCCGACTGCGCCATCGGAAGCATGATCTTCCAGAAAGTCTTGGTCGGAGGGCATCCGTCAATTGCCGCTGCCTCCTCATACGTTCTGGAGATATTGCTGAAAAAGGTCAGCAGGAAAATCGTCGTATACGGTACATTAATTCCTATGTATAAAATAATCAAAGTAAGCCTGTTAAAAAATGTATTATTCAAAATATTCATTCCCGCAATCAGGCTGAACAGCGGAAGGATTACCATAACGACCGGTACTCCCATCGCGGATACAAAACTGCTCTGGATTATTTTATTAAACCGAAAGCTGAATCGTGACAGCACATAAGCCGCCGGTGCACAGATCAGAATCAAAGCCACACAGCAAATGGTTGAATAAAACAGCGAATTCATAAAGAATGTCGATACATTTCCGCCGCTCCATGCCTTGGCATAATTTTCAAAATGCAGTCCACTCTCAAATTTCAGCGCATTGCCTTTGAAAATCTCTGCTGTTGTGGAAAAACTTGCTCCAATGATCCATCCCAGAAGTGCAATGGTAAATAATACCCATATCACCAGAATGATATATCCGGGGGCCATTTTCAGTTCTTTTTTCCAGTTTACTTTCTGACGTACTTTCTTCTCTCTTGCCATAACCGTTTTCCCCCTCTCCTAGAATTCCAGATCATCTTCTTTTAAGACTTTATTTGTAACAATGAAAATCAATACGATACATACAGCCAGCATCACGCCGATGGCTGCTCCGATACCTGCATCTCGCTCTGTTACCGTATTTCCGGCACCAAACAGTTTCACATACAGATACGAAATCGGTACAATCGTCTGGGTATCTGCCGTAACGGTAGAAAATAACTGAGACCATACAAAAAATCCGGCTGATGTTACAGACCACATCGTAATATTTGTCTTAAACACGCCTTTTAACAATGGCAGCGTAATATAGCGGAACTGCTGTACCTTGTTGGCACCATCAATCGTAGCCGCCTCAAAATACTCGGGACTGATACGTTCAATTCCACTCAGCCAGATCAGCATATGATATCCAACCATACCAAAACAATACGCCAAAAGCAGAGCCATAAATTTATGCTCATTATCCAGCCACTGAATTTTTGCCAGTCCATCCAGATGAAGAGCTGTAAAAAAACTTTTCAAAAGACCAAACTGCGGGCTGTATACATACTGCAGCCACATCGTTGCCAGTGCAACGGCACTTACAATATTCGGCAGATAAATAATTGCACGGAAGAATTTTTTAAACCGCACACCACTTCCCAAAATTGCAGCAAACAAAAGTGAAAGTACCATAACAAGAATCCCGCCAAACAGCCAGATACGAAACAGATTCCAGCAGGCGGTACGGAACAGACTTGTCTTTATCAATGTTACATAATTACTGATTCCCACAAATGACCAGTTTTCCATTGTCGCTGTAAGGCTCTCGATTTTAAATAAACTCATCATCAGAGTTCTGATGATTGGATATAAAAATACAACACAGAACAACAAAATAGCCGGTGTGAGAAACAGGACGATCATCGATTTGTTTTTTTTCACGCCAATGCCTCCTTATCAAAATGGGAAGGCACAGAATCCTGATATATCCGGATCGCGGCCTTCCCTGTCCATCATTTATTTACAATGCTTTTTATTTATTTTTTTATTTGGATGCAGCTACCATCGCATCTACAAATTCCTGAGCGGTGCTTGTTCCTGCCATCAGTTTGATAAAGTTTTCTTTGATTGCAGGTGTGATATCTTCGTTAGACTCCACGCCAACGGCCCATGTAAAGCGAGTCGTGCTCTGCTCAATCACAGGTTTTGCACAGGATACCAGTGCAGGCCACTCTGTATTGTTTGTGTCGGAAGGAATACCAATAGACTCATCTGCCAGTTTCTTGTCATATTCACCCTTTGTAATCTTCTCGATCAGACCAAATGCTTCTTCTGCCATCTGGGAATCTTTGTTGATTGCCAGAACCTGTGCACCAAAGTTGTTTGCCTCTGTGCCGGTTGCAGAAGCATTTTCCAGATTACTTTCACACTCATCCAGTGCTGGATATGGAAAGCATCCCCATTTGAAATCTTCTCCTGCAATATCTTTTACTTCATTTGGCAGCCAGGAACCATTCAGATACATCGCAGCTGCACCAGTTGCCAGTTCGCTATTCTGACCTGCCGGCCATACATTGGAACCAACCAGTTCAGAATAATATCCGGCACTTGCCAGTTCTTCAATATCCTGAGCCATCTTCAAAACTGCAGGATCATCCCATTTACCCTCGGTAACGATTTCCTTCACACCGGCTTCTCCAACCAGTCTTCCAAGGTGATAACCGATTACACAGGTTGCATATGCATCGTCCATTGTCATTGGTGTAATGCCTGCATCTTTCAGCTTCTGGCATACATCCTTAAACTCTGCCCATGTAGCTGGAACTGCTTCAATTCCAGCCTGATCAAACAGATCCTGATTATAGAAGAATGCAAATACGTTTGGCTGATAAGGAATTGATTTTAAAGTTCCGCCGGCAGCATCACGGCACGCAGACATTAATCCTGCATTTGCTGTCGTCTCATAATCACTTCCTTTTACGAGTTCTTCCAGATCCAGCAGATAATCACCCCAGACACCATTGACACGGTCGATATCCTCGTCGAACATATCAATTTTCTGTCCTGCTGCCAATGCCGGCTCAAGACCTTCACGAATTCCGGTACGGCCTTTAAACTCTACCTGAACTTTCACACCAGATTCTTCTGCATAAGCATCTGCTGCTTCCTGAATCACTTTACCCTGAGGCTCTGTGGACTCCCACATAGACCAGTATACCAGTGTGTCACCGGATGCTGCTGTCTCTTCTCCGCCTTCATCCGCTGCCTTCTCTGTTGCAGCAGCGTCTGTATTGGATTCTGCATCTTTGTCACTTGCAACCTGGCAGCCAACGAGCATTGTGCCAACCATTGCCGCACACAGAAACATGCTTAACACTTTCTTTTTCATGAATTTTTCCTCCTTTTTACAAAAATTCTCCTTCTTGTTTTCGTTTTCTTTTTTAATTATCTGAAAACTCCTTGATGAATCTATTATATTATAGAAACAGTTCTTCCGTCTTTGCACAATCAATTCACTATCTTGCACTATTGATTTCATCTCAAAAATATCATATAATAAAAACAGGAATTCGATTTTACATGTTTTTTATTTGCATTTTACGTTAGAAAACAGGAGATTACTATGGCATACGTGAGTACTTCTCTAAGAAAAGATTTAAAAATAGACAGTATTATCTCTATTCATTATTTTGAATACAGAAGTGATTTTTCTTTTGAGGGAGAATCCCATGATTTCTGGGAATTCTGCTGTGTAGACAAGGGTGAGGTAGAAGTTTATGCGGAAAATGTACCCATTACCCTTCATAAGGGGCAGATTATCTTTCACAAGCCCAACGAATTTCATAAGCTGAATGCCAACGGAAAATCCGCACCCAATCTCGTAGTTATGGCATTCCAGACTTCATCCCCCTGTATGGACTTCTTTCGGGATAAAATTCTTGATATCAATGAGACGGAGCGCAACCTTCTTGCCCAGATTATCATCGAAGCGCGCCGCTGCTTCTGTACGCCACTGGACGATCCATATCTCCAGAAGCTTGGGCGCCGGGAACCTTCACCATTTGCCAGCGAACAGCTGATCAGCCTTTACCTCGAACAAATGCTTCTTCAGATGTGTCGGCGCTATCAGGAAGTTCAGCCCTCAATTCCCCTGCAGAAATCCACCAAACGCACCAACGACTCGGAAATTTATGAACGCATTGTCACATATCTGGAAAACAACATCTGCACCCATGTTACCATCGAAGAGATCTGTCATGCCAACCTGATCGGCCGTTCCAAACTGCAGAAATTATTCCGTGACAGAAATGGCTGCGGCGTCATTTACTTCTTTTCCAAAATGAAAATTGATATGGCAAAACAGCTGATTCGCGAACATCACCTGAATTTCACGCAGATTTCTGAACACTTAGGCTATACATCGATCCATTATTTTTCGAGACAATTTAAAAAAATCACCGGAATGAATCCTTCCGAGTATGCACTGTCCATCAAGGTACTCTCTGAAGGAAAATTTTCCGATGATTAATGTTTCTGCTGTTTATTTTGATATGTAATTGACAAAATCTGTAAAAGGCTTCCTTGACAAAAGCCACACCACCAGAAAACTGGTCGTCAAAATCAAAACAGATTCTCCAAAATTACCCAGACTGTGATAAAAGGAAGCGCCGCCCTTGAAACAGGA
>JAUNPJ010000051.1:25563-31127 GCA_030536755.1 Eubacteriales bacterium
ATGCTTGAGATAAGAATAAGTCAGACCATGGAAGAGATAAATCGCCATGGTTCTGGAACCCAGATACGAAAAACGATTTTGTTTTTCTGATACGATCATAGCCATCAGCAAAGTCATAGCCAGTGATATGGCGTAGCACCCAAGACGTACAAACACCCCCTCCGTATCTGACAGATCCAGATATTCGTAATTGTATCTTCCATAGAAAATTTTTTCCTCAAGAAGATCATCCATATCTACAAACGCCAGAAACAGATTCAAAACCACAAAAATCCCTGCCGCGGAAACTCTGTTTCTGACTGTGCGAAGACGCGTCAGCCATTTCCTCTGAAACATCGTTCCCAGCAGGAAAAAAGGGTAAAACGTGATCATTCTGGGCAGTGTCAAAAAATTATCATCTATTTTTGTTGCACCCACAGCCAGTCCCGCAATGACAGCCCATGCAATATGCCCAGGTATCTTTTTAAAATAAGGCGTCACCAATTTCCACACAAAAAGAGCCATGAGATACCATAGCGAAAATTTCGGATACAGCAAATACAGCTCTGTCTCCTTGTGTATGACAAACGTATAAAGCAGATAATACAACACCTCAAAAACCAGATAGGGCACCAGCAGCCTGCGGCACAGAATTCCAAAAGAGTAGGTCTTTTTAGAAAAATAACCGGAGATAAAAATAAATGCCGGCATGTGAAAAGAAAAAATCATCCACTTCAACATCTGCATAAACAGGTTATCCTCGGATGCAGCTTCGATAAAATGACCAACAACTACCAGTATGATTAAAATCGCTTTATAATTATCAAAGAGATAATCTCTTTCTTTTGTTTCCATAAATCACCTGTATCTTTAAAAACTTCTGATATGGTCACTTCCATCATCCACCGTATTCTGAATCGATTTGATCTGCACAAAGTAACCTACATTCTCATTTACTTTTACCAGAACACGATCACCGACTTTATGTCCCATGATTGCTTTTCCAAGGGGAGATTCCGTACTGATCTTACCATCAAGGGAATTTCCGCGAATGGAAGTAACCAGCTTATACGTTTCTGTCAGATCGTCATCCTCAAAATACACTTCCACTGTATTGTTCATTCCCACTTCATCTGCCTTCGACTGTTCTGTCACAATGGTCGCATTCTTAAGCATTCTCTCCAGATATCGGATTCGGCTTTCATTTTGGTTTTTATCTTTTTTAGCTGCATGATATTCAAAATTCTCACTCAGATCGCCGTGCGCTCTTGCTTCCTTCACTGCTTCGAGAGCATTTTTTCGCACCACCAGCTTCCGGTATTCAATCTCTTTTTCAATCTGCTCTACATCATGCTTTGTTAATTTTTCACCCATCGTTTTACCTCCATTGTTGATGTATGTTTCATAATAGTGAAAGACGCAGCCTGTCACCGACTGCGCCTCATTCTTAGTCTTCCTTCTTTGCTGCAAACTGATTCAGCAGTACCGGAATTCTATCTTTCATGATTACAATATTCAATGTCTGTGGGTTCACAACAATTCCCTCCACATTGTCATTGAGTATCTTTTTAATATTTCCAAACTCTACCACGCTGACTTTAAAATTTTTGTCTTTGTTGAATCTTCCAAACTCACGCGGATCTGTAAAAATAGGCTGGAACATCTTTCCTTCCGAATTCTTTACACAGGGAATCCGAACATTTTTGCCGCCCTTTTCAATCTGATCACCGTCCACCTCAAGAGCAACGAGAAATTTACTTCTGACCAGATTGACAGCCATCTCTTCCTCAAGCTCACGAAGTTTTGGTTTTTCATTGTTTGGTTTTCTGCGGTGCAGCTCCTGCATAAAGTAAATACCGGTCAGCTGCATCTGAGGATTTAACAGAGGACGCTGCTCTTTTGGAAGCTTGGAATAATCCGGCTCTCTTACAAGATCTTCCAACGGCATTTTCGTTATTCTTTCTTCCTCTGTAAAAACAAGCTCATTGACTCCCAGGAAATAAAGACTGCTGTAGAACGGCAGAAGCTGGTTGTTTTCCATCTTCACCACCATCAGAATATCCTGATTTTCTTCCAGACGCTTTTTGCAGAATCCTTTCGCCTGCTCTTCTGTCACAAAAATCCATACCTGATCATTGAAAGATTCCTCATCACAGGTAATGAATGGAGTCTTGATTGCCTGACTGAATACTGTAAATGTTGTCTCCAGCCCCTGCAGCCGTTTCGCTTGTTCTATAAATTGTGTATTCATGATTTGTCTCACCCACTATTCTTTCTTGTATTCGTTATTCCTTGCCGTTGAAGCAGTAGGTACAAAGCTTACATGGAGAAATTCCAATGGATTCTTCCAGATCATCCAGACGATGGTAGCGAAGAGTTGTGAAGTTCTGCTGCTTGCGGATTGCTTCCAGCATTTCCTCATAACGTTTGCTGCATGGATTTGCATAATCATCCAGAATTTCCTGTGATACATTGGTGCCTTCTCTGTCCTGAATGACTCTTCGTGTAATCAGATCCATCTCCGATTTGGAACGGGAGAAATTCAGATATTTACATCCATACAACAGAGGCGGGCAGGCAGGACGAATGTGCACCTCTTTTGCACCGCTCTGATACAGAAAATCTGTCGTCTCCCGAAGTTGTGTTCCACGTACAATCGAATCGTCAATCAACAATAATTTTTTATTTTCAATCAAAGCTTTTACCGGAATCAGCTTCATACGGGCAATCAAATTTCTCTGGCTCTGCTTTGTCGGCATAAAGGAGCGAGGCCAGGTTGGTGTATATTTAATAAATGGTCGTGTATAAGGAATCTTCGATTCATTGGCATATCCGATGGCATGCGCAATACCGGAATCCGGTACTCCCGCAACTACATCCGGTGTCACATTGCCCGCATCTCTCTTTGCCAGCATACCGCCGCATTTGTAGCGCATTTCCTCAACATTAACACCTTCATAAGCAGAAGTCGGATAACCATAGTAAACCCACAGGAACGAACAGATACGCATTTCTTCTCTCGGTTTGCTGACTGTCTTTACTTCATCGGGCGTAATATATACAATCTCCGCAGGGCCAAGTTCCTTGTAGTCCTCATATCCAAGATTAATATACGCAAAACTCTCAAAAGATACACAGAAACCGCCATCCTTCTTACCAACCTCAACCGGAGTGCGTCCGTAGCGGTCTCTGGCCGCATAAAGACCATCCTTTGTCATAAGCAGCATCGTCATAGAACCATCAATGATTTCCTGCACATACTGGATTCCCTCTACAATGCTTTCTTTTTTGCAGATCAAAGACGCCACAAGCTCTGTCGCATTGATCTGTCCGCCGCTCATTTCCTGAAAATGCGTATTTCCATTTTCATAAACGCTCGCAAGAAGCTCCTGCATATTATTAATCTTTCCTACCGTTGTAATCGCAAAACTTCCCAGATGGGACTGTACCAGCAATGGCTGCGGTTCATAATCAGAAATACATCCGATTCCCAAAGTTCCCTCCATCTCATCTGCATCTTTTTCAAATTTTGTACGAAATGGTGAGTTTTCAATATTATGAATGGCACGCTGAAATCCGCGCTCGCCCCATACTGCCATACCGCCTCTGCGTGTACCAAGATGGGAGTGATAATCCACTCCGTAAAATAAGTCTAATGTACAGCTAGCCTTCGATGCAACACCGAAAAAACCTCCCATAACTCATTTCTCCTTTATCAGCTAATATTGTATTTATTTTTTTACCAATAACACTTTACCATAAATCAGCGAATCTGAACAGGAAAACGACTATATTTTCAAAAAAAATCCTGAAAACAGTTCCATACAGAACCATCTTCAGGATTCTTTTAAAATACTCCTATATTTTTCAAAAAATAAATCCACAGGAAAATCGTAAATACGGACACGACCGTACTTGTCACAACAAGTTCTCCCGCCAGTTCTCCATCTCCTCCCATGTTTTGCGCCATAGGATAAGACGCCGCAGCTACCGGTGTAGCAAACATAGCAAACAATACAAAGCACTCTACCGGACGAAACTGCAGCTTCACAGCCAACACCATAATAATAGAAGGTATGATCACGAGCTTTAATCCCAGGGCCGATACCAGGTACTTCAGATTTTTTCTGATTGAAGAAAAATGAAGTGTACTTCCCAGCACAAACAGCGCCAGCGGAGTGCTTAAATCCGAAAATGCTTTCACCGGCTTTTCCACACACGCCGGCAAATGCATGTGCAGACCAAAAAATACAAGTCCTACAATAGCCCCCATGATCATGGGATTGGAAAGCACATTTTTCGCTAATTGTCCGATTTTAGGAACTCCGCCCCGAAAATATTCTAATACGATCACAGCCACTACATTATAGATTGGTACTACAATAGCAACCATCATAGATGCCAACGCAACGCCCTCACTTCCAAAAACACTTTCTGTCAGAGGAATCGCAAACAGTACAAAATTGCTTCGATAAATAGCCTGGATCATCACACCGCAGCGGGAATTCTCTTTCACAATCAACGGTACAATTAGACAAAGCAATGCAATCAGCACAAACAAAGAACCGATACCTGTCAATACCAATTTGCCATCAAATTTCTGGCTCAAATCCATGGAATATAAGTTATAAAACATCATAATCGGAAAGAACGCACGAAACACCATTTGATTTAACTGTTTCGTGAAATCTTCCGCCACAAGACCGATAGATCTCGTAAACAGGCCAAATGCAATATAAATACAAAATGGAACGACCGCATTGACAGCTACCCAAAAATTTTCCATAAAACGTTATCGACCTATATCTCAATCAGTTTTCCAACAGACTCGTCATAACGGCAGTATTTTCCATTAGAAGAAATAAACGGAGTATATGTGTTGGCTTTGATATTTTTGATGTATACCACCTTTGTTGCTATCATATATACAAGAGAGAATTTCTCATTCATGCTGGAAATCCATTTATAAACCTTGTCATCCTTACTGCCGAGAACCAACTCATAGCCGCCTTCGCATTCCTGCAGATTGAAATACACTTTCTCATCTTTTCTCAATGGAGTAAATACCTGTCCATAAATATAACCGGAGAAATTTTTCTTCACAAAATTTCTAAATTCCTTATCATTATAAATCACTCCGGAAACTTCATCTTTAATCTTATCGCCACGGTCAATACGCATCTTGAGAATCTTCAAGATATCCACAGCATCATTGATAAATCCCAAACTTCCGTACTCCATAGATTCACGAAGATAACAAACTAATTCTTTTGACAAAACGCTCGAAGTCTTTGCCTGTTGAAATAATTCATTGTTCATACCCAGTACCTCTCTTTCGAATTTTCTTACTTTTTTCTTTAATTGTAGTATAAATATCCAAGTTTTACAAGTTTATACACAAAAAAAGAAATGCTGATCATCAACATTTCTTTTTCTCAAAAAATTATGCCGCAGACCGGAATCGAACCGGTACGAAGTTTAACCCTCGCAGGATTTTAAGTCCTGTGCGTCTGCCAGTTCCGCCACTGCGGCAAAATGGGACCTACAGGGCTCGAACCTGTGACCCTCTGCTTGTAAGGCAGATG
>JAUNPJ010000114.1 GCA_030536755.1 Eubacteriales bacterium
CAGGTTTTATGCGGTCTGCGAGGGATTTTTTCATTATTCAACTGTCAAACTCCCGAATAATGCAAAATCAAAATAAGATTTATCGGGAAGTTTGAAAATCAAAATTTCTATACAAAACCTTGCATTTTTTGACAAACTGTGCTATGATACCAAGGTGAAATGATAGCAAATGAAAACTGTAACGATGGAGTGAATATGAAGAAAGAAGAATTGCTGGAGAAGCTGCTTCGTTCCTATCGGCAGAGTTTCGATTTGGAATGTCCATATACAGTCCACGGGGAAAAGTATGATGCTTATGGTGCTTTTAACGTTACCAGTGCAAAATATGTTCTGACAAAGAAGGCAGAATTGTGGCGTGCTCAATGTTATGAGCACGCCTTTTTTAAGTTGCTCGAGGAGTTCTCCGGGAAAGAATTGGAAGCTTTTTCGCAGCAGATCACGGAATATATAGAGCCTGAGATGGTACGGCATGGAGAAAAGTGTCCGCCGCCGAATCATATGTACACATATATCACTGGCATTTTTATCTGTGACAGCGTGGATGAACAGGCTCGAAAGAAAATTCAAAGATTTAAATTTATGAAAAATTATCGATTTACGATTCGCGGGTATTGTGATGCGAGAATCGTAGTATTTGATTTGAAAAATAAAAAATTATACGGAAATGGGGCTGCCCGCGAGATAATCAAAGGGTATAAAAAGATTTTGTAATCTTTTTTACATACCACGGCAAAGGCTTTGCAAGAGGGCTTTTGACCGTTAGATACCATTATTTATTCTAAGTATGAGGGAGGTAATAGAAATGAATGGTATGGTTGTATTAATCGTTGGTCTTGTGATTTTGATCGGCGCCTATGTTACTTATGGTAAATGGCTTGCAGATCAATGGGGAGTAGACCCTTCAAAGAAGACGCCTGCTCACACAGAGGAAGACGGTGTGGACTATGTTCCTGCCAAGGCACCAGTCCTTATGGGACACCACTTTTCATCCATCGCCGGTGCCGGCCCGATCAACGGACCGATTCAGGCTGCCGTATTTGGATGGGTTCCTGTATTGTTATGGGTACTGATCGGTGGTATTTTCTTTGGTGCGGTTCATGACTTTGGTGCACTGTTTGCATCCATTCGCAACAAAGGTCAGTCAATCGGTGAGGTTATTGCTGACACAATGGGATCAAAAGCAAAGAAGTTATTCCTGACATTTGCGTATCTGACACTGATTCTGGTAGTTGCCGCATTTGCTTCTATCGTAGCAAACACATTTATGGCTACTTTTGATGAGAACGGTGCCGTTGATATGGCTGCAAGTGCTGCAAATGCAAGTACAGCAATGATTTCCATTTTGTTTATCCTGGTTGCGATCGCATTTGGATTCCTTGTATATCGCCGTAATGCGCCTTTGGCAGTATCTACGGTGATTGGTGTCGTTGTAATCATTGCATGTATGGCCATCGGCCTGAACTGGCATCCACTGTATCTGAGCAACAAGACATGGATGATCATTGTTGGTATTTATATCACAGTTGCATCTGTAACACCGGTATGGATTCTGCTTCAGCCGCGTGATTACTTAAGCTCTTTCCTGCTTTACGCGATGATGATCATTGCGATCGTAGGTGTTCTCGGTGCAGGATTTACAGGAAATGCACATATGGACATTCCTGCCTTTACAGGTTTTAAAGATACACTGGCTCCAACAGGAAGTTCTCTGGGATATATGTTCCCGGCATTGTTTGTTACGATTGCCTGCGGTGCGATTTCCGGTTTCCACTCTCTGGTTGGTTCCGGTACAACAGCAAAACAGCTTGACAACGAGGCAGATGCACGTCCGATCGCTTACGGCGGTATGTTGATCGAGTGTGCACTGGCAATTATTTCTCTGTGTGCAGTTGGATATATCTGGTCCAGCTACTCCGCAGGTGAGACAGTTGTTCCTACCGCAGTATTTGCAACAGGTATCTCGAAAATGACATCCACCATTCCGTTTTTGGCTGGTGCAGAAAATATTATTTATTCCCTGTTGATTCTGGCAGTATCTGCATTCTGTCTGACTTCTCTGGATACAGCAACACGTCTTGCACGTTATATGTTCCAGGAATTCTGGCTTGAGCCGGGAGAGACTTACAAAGATGCAAAAGGATACAAAGCCGTTCTGACAAATCCTCTGGTTGCTACCATTATTACAGTAGTGTTGGGCGTTGGTCTTGGTCTGACTGGTTATGCAAATATCTGGCCATTGTTTGGTGCAGCAAACCAGCTTCTCGCTGCTCTTGGTCTTCTGGCAATCGCAACATGGCTTGGAAAAATCGGAAGAAACAACAAAATGTTCCTTTTCCCAATGGCATTTATGCTGGTTGTAACCATTACATCGCTGTGCTTTACACTGAAAACAAACATCATTGGAATTACTGCCGGTGGCGCAGGTGTGACATGGTGTGTTGTTCGTACCGTCCTTGCAGCTCTGCTGATCATCCTTGCGGTGATCCTTGCTGTTGATGGTGTGAAGACTCTGAAAAGTCAGAAAAATTAAATATACATAAGTGAATAAGAGAAGACATCTGTGGGAATGCAAAAGTCCTGCAGGTGTCTTTTTTATACGTTGTGATCAAAGCAGTGTATCTTCGCTTTGTGTGCTTGCCCATGGTAAGGGAAGATGCTATAATGTCCTATATATTTAGAATGAGGAGAAATAGAATGAACAGCGTTTTTATTTTAATAGCGGCAATGATTGTCCTGATGATCGCATACATTCTTTATGGCGGATGGCTGGCGGAGCAATGGGGAATGAACCCAAAACGGAAGACGCCGGCCAGAGCACAGGAAGATGGTGAGGATTATGTGGGCTTTCGTTCGGTTGTGGTATTTGGACATCAGTTTTCTGCTCTTACGGGGGCTGGAACGATACAGGGGACGGTTCTTGCTGCGGCTTTTGGATGGATTCCTGTATTTTTATGGCTTGTTCTTGGGACAATTTTCCTTGGTGCAGCGCAGAATATGGGGGCATTGTTTGCATCGATAAGAAGCCGTGGAAAAACGGTTGGTGCAGTCATACAGGAGCAGCTGGGATGGCGCTCGGGAAAGTGGTTTCTGGCACTTATGTGGGGGACAACGGTGTTTATGCTTGCAGTATTGCTGGAAATCGGAATGGATCAGGTGGCAGGAATTGTGCTGAATAAAGATGGTGTACTGGTGCAGAATGTGTACCATGGCGCGGTTGGCATGATTGTTTTGCTGATGATTCCGATTGCGATTATTTTTGGATTGCTTAGCAGGCTCAAATGTTCGATGTTTCTCAGCTCTTTAACCGGGCTTGTGCTGATGGGGGCGGCAATCGCAGCGGGTGTCCTGTTTCCTTTATATTTGGAGAAGCGCGTGTGGCTGGTGATCTTTGCAGTATATGCTGTATTGGCAGCAGTACTTCCAGTCTGGTTATTGCTGCAGTCTCGAAGTTATCTTGGCAGTCTTTTGCTCTACGGAATGGTTCTTGTGGCTGCAGTGGGGATTTTCTTTCAGCATCCGCAGATGGAGATGGCGCCATTTCAGGGCTGGAAGGTGGATGGACAGTGGATGGTTCCGGCGCTGTTTATTATCCTGGCAGCAAATGTATTTTCTTCGTATCATGCGATGCTGAATTCTGGTGTCTCTTCGCGGCAGCTGGACAACGAAAGAAATATGCGTGTTGTGGGATATGGCCCTCTGCTTTTGCAGGGCTTTTGCGGAGTGGTCGTGCTGATCGTGGTTGGCTGTGCTCATAATACGAGCGGCGGAATTCAATCAACGCAGCCTTTTGAGCTGTTTGCGGGAGCTTTGTACAGCCTGCTGCAGGGATTTGGGTTTGATGAGAAGTGGCAGCCACTGGTGCAGGTTGTGATCTATGTGATTCTTGCAGTGCTGGTGACGACTTCTATGGATACCTGCGCAAAGGTTGGTGCGGTAATTCTGCAGGAGTTGTTTGCAGGCAAAGAAGAGAAGAAGAACTTTATGCAGAATCGTATCGTGGCGGCGTGCGTGACGGTCGCAGCGGCGGTCGGTCTGACTTTTGTCGAGTATCAGAACATCTGGTCTTTGCTTGGTATTTATCTGGTTCTGCTTGTGATTCCGGTCTGCCTTGGATTGATTGCGTGGATGAAGCAGATGGGAAATCACTACAAAATGCTGCTGCTTCCGTTGGGAGCATCTGGAGTTATCACGCTGATCAACCTGATTTATTATCTTGTGACAGATATACAGCTTCTTGTCAATGAGGGTCTGGATCAGAAAACGCAGTGGAATATGATAGAAGTCGGTTTTCTGCTGCTGGCAGCCGTGGCTTTGACTATTTTTTTAATGGATGGAGTGAGAACAAAAATGAAAAAGAGAAAGATTATTTTTGCAACAGGAAACGAAGGAAAGATGAGAGAAATCCGGGAAATCCTTGGAGATCTGGATGCGGAGATTCTGTCTTTGAAGGAAGCCGGGGTTGAGGCGGATGTCGAAGAAAATGGTTCTACTTTTGAAGAGAACGCGATCATCAAAGCGAAAGCAATCTGCGAAAAGGCGGGATGTCTCGTGCTTGCGGATGATTCCGGGCTGGAGATTGATTATCTGGACAAGGAACCGGGCGTTTATTCTGCCCGTTATATGGGGGAGGACACACCATATACAATCAAGAATAACAAGCTGATTGAGCGCCTGGACGGGGTGCCAAAGGAAGATCGAACAGCAAGGTTCGTCTGTGTGATCGCGGCGGCGTTCCCTGACGGCAAAGTGTGGACAACGAGAGGAACGATGGAAGGCTATATCGGCTATGAGGAGAAAGGGGAAAATGGCTTTGGCTATGATCCGATCTTTTTCCTGGATGAATTTGGCTGTTCTTCTGCAGAACTGTCCATGGAAGAGAAAAATAAAATCAGTCACAGAGGAAAAGCACTTCGCGCGATGAGGGAAAAACTAGTATGAAAATATTGATTGTAAGTGATACACATGGAAAATGCGAAAGACTGGAGGAAGCGCTTGAGCGGGAAAAACCGATCAATGCGCTGATCCACAGCGGAGATGTGGAGCGGGATGAAGATTATATCTCTGTGATTGCAGAGTGCCCGACCTATATCGTTGCGGGAAATAATGATTTCTTTTCGGATCTTCCAAGGGAAATTGAAGGGGAGATCTGCGGCTGTCGCTTTTTTGTTACACATGGACATTACTATGGTGTCTCCATGGATCTGACCAGAGTCTGGGAGGAAGGACATATCCGAAATGCAGATGTAGTTGTATTCGGACATACGCATCGTCCTGTGATCAAAGAGATGCACGGGACAATGCTGATCAATCCGGGAAGTCTGGCTTATCCACGCCAGGCTGGAAGGCGTCCTACCTACGTAACAATGGAGAAGAAAAAGGATGGAACATGGGACTTTCAAGTCCATGAGTTATAGTTGTAATTGTCGAAAAAAACAGTCTTTTAAAAAAAATAAAAAAATTTGAAAAAAAGTGTTGACATTGTGAGTAACATGGTGTAATATATGTCTTGCGTTGAGCGAAACAAATAAAAAACAAAAGCTTAACGCAAGATGATAACTTCATAAGACTCATCGGGGTGTGGCTCAGTTTGGCTAGAGCGCCTGGTTTGGGACCAGGAGGCCGCAGG